>JANOBL010000344.1:0-4747 GCA_031411635.1 Betaproteobacteria bacterium | reverse complement strand
ACATCGTCTGCGGTCTGCTGGACGAGTTGCGTCCGCACGCCCAAGGCCCTTACAAGCGCCTGATCACCCATGTGACCGACCGCCCGGGCCACGACCGCCGCTACGCCATCGACGCCCGCAAGATCGAGCGTGAGCTGGGCTGGCGCCCGGCCGAGACCTTCGAGACCGGCATCCGCAAGACGGTGATGTGGTACTTGGCCAATACCAGTTGGGTGGCCGATGTGCAGAGCGGGGCTTATCGCGCCTGGGTGGATAAACAATACGGCTGAACAGGATCAAGGAGCAGAAGACATGCAACGCAAAGGCATCATCCTGGCCGGCGGCTCCGGCTCTCGACTTCACCCGGCCACGCTGGCCATCAGCAAACAGTTGCTGCCGGTGTACGACAAGCCAATGGTGTACTACCCACTCGCCACGCTGATGCTGGCCGGCATCCGCGACATCCTGGTGATCAGCACGCCGCAAGACACGCCACGTTTTGAATCGCTGCTGGGCGACGGCAGCCGCTGGGGCCTGAACCTGCAGTACATCGTGCAACCCAGCCCGGACGGCCTGGCGCAGGCCTTCATCCTGGGCCGGCAGTTTGTCGCCGGCCACCCCAGCGCGCTGGTGCTGGGCGACAACATCTTCTATGGCCATGATTTTCAGGCTTTGCTGCAGCGCGCCAACGGCCGCAGCAGCGGCGCCACGGTGTTTGCCTACCATGTCACCGATCCTGAGCGTTATGGCGTGGTGGCGTTTGATGCCCACAAGCGCGCACTCAGCATCGAAGAAAAGCCTAAAACGCCGAAGAGCAACTACGCCGTCACTGGCCTGTATTTTTACGACCCCCAGGTGTGCGAAATCGCCGCCAGCATTCAGCCCAGCGCCCGGGGCGAGCTGGAGATCACCACGGTGAACGCCACCTACCTGGCGCAGCAGCAACTGGACGTGGAGATCATGGGCCGGGGCTATGCCTGGCTGGACACCGGCACCCACGACAGCCTGATGGAGGCCGGCCAGTTCATCGCCACGCTGGAAAAGCGCCAGGGCCTGAAGGTGGCGTGTCCGGAAGAGATTGCCTACCGCAGCGGCTGGATCGACGCTGCCGAACTGGAGCGCCAGGCGCAACCGATGCTGAAAAACGGCTACGGCCAGTACCTGATGCAGGTGCTGCGCGAGAAGGCGTTTTAGCCGAGACCGTACAGCCACGGATTCACAGGTTCACGTGTTCCGGTGCTAGCCTTGGCAGACCCATGGGGATTCAGCATGTCCAACCTGACCGTTTCTGTCGATGAAGCGCTGATCAAGCGCGCAAGGATTCGGGCGATTCAGCAGGGCACGTCGTTGAGTGCCAAAGTGCGGGAGTTTTTGCAGCAGTACGCCGACGATTCGGACGATGGCTTGAAAAAACAGCGTGAACAAGCCACCGCCACGCTGATGCAGGCGATGCAGGCCGCCACCCTGCAAACCCAAGCCAGCCCGCTGCCTGCAACACCGGGCAAGGCGCAAAAACGCAGCTTGCGGGACGAGTTGTACCAGGACGGATTTAGAGCCCGCGATGCACAGGCGGCCAGCGCTGGCGCGGCCAAACGGTGAGCGTTTTTTTCGACACCAACCTGCTGGTGTATTGCACCGACATCAACAGCCCCGACAAACAGGCTTGCGCCCGGCGTCTGGTGGCCCAGGCGGCCGCAGCGGGTGAGGCGGTGGTCAGCACGCAGGTGCTGATCGAGCTGTTTCACACGCTCACGCGCAAGCAAAAGATGCCCGCTGCCACGGCCCAGATGCTGACCGAGGCCTACGCAGCGTGGCCAGTCATCAACAGCGACGCGGCACTGGTCAAAGCGGCGATCACCAGGTGCATCCAGCAGCAGTTGTCGATCTGGGACGCAATGGTGGTCGAGGCCGCGGTGCGGTCCGGGGCTGACACGCTGTACACCGAAGACCTCAACCACGGCCAACGGTTTGATGGGCTGACCGTGGTCAATCCGTTTCTGGGCTAAGGCAGTCCGCTTCAGAACTGCAGTGGTCAGCGGCCCCGAAAACGGCACCGGGCACAATTACCGGCATCGCTTCTCATCTGCCATCCACTCCTGCACCCCATGAAAACCGCATTGATCACCGGTGTCACCGGCCAGGACGGCGCCTACCTGGCCGAGTTGCTGTTGGCCAAAGGCTACCTGGTGCATGGCATCAAGCGCCGGGCCTCGCTGTTCAACACCGACCGGGTGGACCACCTGTACCAGGATCCGCATGTGGACAACCAGCGCTTCAAGCTGCACTACGGCGACCTGACCGACTCCACCAACCTGATCCGCATCGTGCAGCAGGTGCAGCCCGACGAGATCTACAACCTGGCCGCGATGAGCCATGTGGCGGTGAGCTTCGAGACGCCCGAATACACCGCCAATGCCGACGGCATCGGCACCTTGCGCCTGCTGGAGGCCATCCGCATCCTGGGGCTGGAGAAAAAAACCCGCTTCTACCAGGCCAGCACCAGCGAGCTGTACGGCCTGGTGCAAGAGACACCACAGAAGGAAACCACGCCGTTTTACCCACGCAGCCCGTATGCGGTGGCCAAGATGTATGCCTACTGGATCACCGTCAACTACCGCGAGGCCTATGGCCTGTATGCCTGCAACGGCATCCTGTTCAACCACGAGAGCCCGCTGCGCGGTGAAACCTTTGTCACCCGCAAGATCACCCGCGCGATGGCCCGCATTGCGCTGGGCCTGCAGGATTGCCTGTACCTGGGCAACCTGAGCGCGCTGCGCGACTGGGGCCATGCCCGCGACTACGTGCAAATGCAGTGGCTGATGCTGCAGCAAGAGGTGGCGGAAGACTTTGTGATCGCCACCGGCGTGCAGTACAGCGTGCGCCAGTTTGTCGAGCGCGCCGCGCTGGAGCTGGGCGTGACGATTCAGTTCAGGGGTGCGGGCGCCGACGAGGTGGGCGTGGTGGCCCGGGTGGACCTGGTCAACGGCCAAAAGCTGGCCCAATGCAAAGTGGGAGATGTGGTTGTCAAAGTAGACCCACGCTACTTTCGCCCCACTGAGGTGGAAACCCTGCTGGGCGACCCGAGCAAAGCCAAGGCCAAGCTGGGCTGGACCCCCACCACGCCGTTTGAAGCGCTGGTGCGCGAGATGGTGGAAAGCGACTACAAGAGCGCCAAGCGCGACAGCCTGGTCAAGCTGGCGGGGTTTCAGGCCTACGACCACCACGAGTGAATATTCAAAGCCTCTCAACCTCCGAGTCGTCCCCCTCTGGCATCAACCCGTGCACCCGATCATTTCATCCAGATTCGATCAAGTGGCCGCAGTCTGCCGCCCGTTCGGGGTACGCCGTCTCGAAGTTTTCGGGTCCGCAGCGCGCGACGATTTTGATGAAACCCGCAGCGATATCGATTTTCTGGTCGAGTTCGATGCCAACGCCGAGCCGGGCCTGCTGAAGACCTACTTCGATCTGAAAGACGCGCTGGAGGCCTTGTTCGAAAGATCGGTTGATCTGGTGTCACGCGGCGCGGTTGAAAATCCGTATGTGGCTGCCAGCATCGACCGAGACAGGCAGTTGGTCTATGCGGCGTGACCCAAGAGCCTACCTTTGGGACATTCAGCAGGGCTGCGCAAATGTGCAGTCTTTCTTGTTGAACATCTCGCTGTCTGAATACCAGGGCAGCCTGCTGTTGCGATCCGCCGTCGAGCGGCAGCTTCAAAACATCGGTGAGGCTTTGGCGCAACTGGCCAAACTCGATCCCGGGCTGGCGGCGCGTGTACCAGACTACCGTCCACTCATCGGCTTCAGAAATGTCCTGGTGCATGGCTATGCAACGCTAAACCACGACGAAGTCTGGCGCGCAATTGCCGAAAGCCTTCCTCCTCTGCAACAAGCTGTTAATTTGCTGCTTGCCGGCCTCAGTGCTCAAGACCCGCCATGACCCCCTCCCCTCGCATCTACATCGCCGGCCACCGAGGTCTGGTGGGCAGCGCCATCGTGCGCCGGCTGCAGGCCCTGGGCCACAGCGGGCTGATCACCCGAACCCATGCCGAGCTGGACCTGACCGATGGCCAGGCCACGCAGGCGTTTTTCCAGGCCGAGCGCCCCGAGCAGGTGTACCTGGCGGCGGCCAAGGTGGGTGGCATCGTGGCCAACAACAGCTTTCCGGCGCAGTTCATCCGCGACAACCTGGCGATCCAGGGCAACGTGATCCATGCCGCGCACGGGGCCGGCGTCAAGCGGCTGCTGTTCCTGGGCTCAAGCTGCATCTACCCCAAGCTGGCGGCGCAGCCGATGAAAGAAAGCGCACTGCTGACCGGCCCGCTGGAGCCCACCAACCGCCCGTATGCACTGGCCAAGATCGCCGGCATCGAGATGTGCTGGAGCTACAACCGCCAGTACGGCACCCAGTACCTGGCGGCGATGCCCACCAACCTGTACGGCCCGGGCGACAACTACCACCCGGTCAACAGCCACGTGATCCCGGCGCTGATCCGCAAGTTTCACGAGGCCAGGCAGCGCGGCGACGCCAGCGTGACGGTATGGGGCACCGGCACCCCCAGGCGCGAGTTTTTGTACAGCGACGACATGGCCGAGGCCTGTGTCTACCTGATGGCGCTGCCCGATGCGCCCTACCGCGCGCTGCTGGGCAGCGATGAATCGGTCACCGGCCGCTTTGAGCCGCCACTGGTCAACATCGGCGTGGGCCAGGACGTGACGATTGCCGAGCTGGCCGAGTTGGTGAAGCTCACGGTGGGCTATGAGGGCGAGG
>JANOBL010000343.1:0-8110 GCA_031411635.1 Betaproteobacteria bacterium | reverse complement strand
GGTCGTCGGCACGCGCCACCTCGCCCATCGCCACGTTGCCGGCGCCACCGGGCTTGTTGTCGACAAACACCGATTGGCCCAGCAGCTTGCCCATCTCCACCGCCGCCGAGCGGGCCACGATCTCCGAGCTGCCACCGGGTGCAAACGGCACCACGAAGCGCACCGCCTTGCTGGGCCATGCGGCTTGAGCCTGCGCCAACCGGGGCAGTGCCAGCCCGGCCGCCAGGCAGGTGCCAAATTGCGCCCATTGGCGGCGTGTCAGTGCGCTGGGATTCATCGAATAGCTCCTTTAGACCTGTAGAGGACTTGAATGTTAAGCCCGGAACACCGTCGCGCCATGCGGGGAATTGCGTAGTCGATACTCGCCACATGCTGACCGGAATCCTGTTTGCGCTGGCCGCCGGCCTGATGTGGGGGCTGGTGTTCATCAGCCCCTTGCTGCTGCCGGATTACCCGGCAGCGCTGCAATCCTTTGGCCGCTATGTGGCGTTTGGCCTGATCGCGTTGCCGCTGGCCTGGCTGGACCAGGCCCGGCTGGGCGAGCTGAGCCGGGCCGATTGGGCCGAGGCGCTCAAGCTGGGGCTGGTGGGCAACATCGTGTACTACCTGTTTCTGGCCAGCGCAATCAGCCGGGCCGGTGGGCCGCTGCCGACGATGATCATCGGCACCTTGCCGGTGGTGATAACAATCAGCAGCAATTTGCGCAGCTCGCCGGGCGCCCGGGCGCGCGAAGGTCATTTACCCTGGGCCAGGCTGGCGCCGTCGCTGGCGCTGATCGCCGCTGGCCTGGCCTGCGTCAACCAGGTGGAGCTGGCACACCTGCGGGCCGATCCATCGGCCGATCTGCCAAGCTATGCGCTGGGTGCGCTGCTGGCACTGGGCGCGCTGGCATGCTGGACCTGGTACCCCATCCGCAATGCCGACTGGCTGCGCGCCCACCCCGGGCGCAGCCCACGCGCCTGGGCCACCGCGCAAGGCGTGGCCACCTTGCCGCTGGCGCTGCTGGGTTATGCCGGCTTCTGGGGCTGGGCTGCCGCCAGCGGCCACGCGCTGGCGATGCCACTGGGCCCCCGGCCGGCGGTGTTTGTGGGCCTGATGCTGGCGATCGGCTTGCTGGCGAGCTGGCTGGGCACGCTGTACTGGAACGAGGCCAGCCAGCGCCTGCCCACCGCGCTGGTGGGCCAGTTGATCGTGTTCGAGACCTTGGCTGCGCTGGGCTATGCGCTGCTGCTGCGCGGCACGGCGCCGCCGCTGCTCACCGGCATCGGTGTGTTGCTGCTTCTGGCGGGGGTGAGCTGGGCCTTGCGCATCCGGCCCGAGCCCTTGCCCGAGGCCACGGCGCAGGCGCATTGAGCCGCTGTTTCTGGCGCTGCTCAGCCGCCCGCCGCCGCTTGCGCAGCCGAGGCGGCTGCTGCGGCAGCGCGCTCATCGGTGCTGCAGTAACGCGGCGGCGCATCGGCCAGGCGCGACAAATTGCTGTCGGCATCCACCACCTGGGTGCACGACCAGCGGTCGGACCAGGAGCGGCCCCGCGCAATCAGCTCGGGCAGCAGCAGCATCGCCATCAGCGCCAGGTAGTTCAGGCCGTTGGAGCTGCCACCGTCGGGCGCCCAGATCGCCAGGCCGATGCCCACCACGGAGGCGCCCAGCGCCAGTGGTGCATTGCGCCGGACCGAATCGGCCACGCTGATCACACCGCCCTCATCGCGCAGCGCGCGCAGGTCAAACGCAATCTTGCCGATCGAGCGCCGGTGCCGGAAGCGGATGGTGTCGGCCAGCAGCAAATAGGCCAGCGGCAGCGCCAGCATCAGCACAAACGTGACCAGCGAGACCACGCCGGCGGCCGCTTCGGCGCTTGCCGGCAGCATGCCGGTGATGGTTTCGCCCAAAGTGATCACCACCCAGAGGATGAAAAACCCGAGCATCACGTCCACCAGGTTGGCCAGCGCCCGGCGCAACGGGTGCGGCTTGGGGTTGATGGGCTGGGCGCGGCGGCGCTGCCACCAGCGGCGCAGCAGCCAGGCCGGCCAGGTCAGCAGCAGCAGCAAATCCCAGGCGTAATCGGACGCCAGGCCTTGCACCGCGGCGTACACCTGCACAAGCTGGGAGTCGGGGCGCAGCGCGGCCTGGCACATCGCGCGGTAGAACTCGGCCTCTAGCTGGTGCGCCGGCTCGTCGGCCTGGTCGGCCTCTGGCAGCACGCAATCGGCCAGCCGCTCGCTCTCTTTTTCAACCCGCCACTTGCCGCGCTGCTGGGCTTTGTAGGCCTTGAGCAGCCAGGCCTCGCCGCCGCTCAAGGGCTCGGTGCTGACCAGGTGCTCGGCAATGCGCTGGTGCACCGGGTGCTGGAAAGCCGCCTGGCCGTTGATGCGCGCCAACGAAGCCACCGATTTGCGCCGCGCCGCTGCCGACATGGCTGCCGCGTCGGCACGCGCTTGCAGCTCCAGCAAGCTGCGGCGCTCGGCCAGCAGCGGCCCGCCTTTCATGTCGGCCAGCTCGAACATCAGGTTGTTGGCCTGGATCGCAATCCGGCCCGGCTGCTCGGCGATGCGGCGCGCGGCCTCGGCCACATCGCCTTTTTCCAGCAGATCGACGATGGCCAGGTATTGGTGGTCGTCGTTGGACGGCGGCCGGTCGGGATCGCACAAGCGGCGCAGCAGCGGGGTTTGGCGCTCGTTGTACGGCGTGGCTGAAGCGTCGCTGGCCGCCGGGGCCACTGGCGGCGTGCTGTCGCCGGCCGGGCGCACACCGTCGCAAGGCCCCAGCTCGGCCGGGCTGCGGCCGGCCTCGCGCTCGCGCAGCAACTGCACCAGCGGCTCGTTCATCTGCAGATCACTCTTCAGCGCCTCGGCGCGCAAGGCCTGCTCGCGGGCCCGGTGGATGTCGTGGCCCAGCCACATCAGCGCAGCGCCCAGCACGGTGATCAGTGCCGCGCTGGCCCAGGTGACACGCACCCGCCGCTTGCGCTGGCTGTGCATCTCGCGCCGCAACTGCAGCACCTGGCTGTCGTCCAGAAAATCCATCGCCTGCACAAAATCGCCGCGGTAGCGCCGCGCCCAGGCGGCATTGGGCCGGTGCGCCTGGCGCCAGCGCAAGGCCTCGCCCAGATCGGGATCGCCCCACAGCCCGGCGCGGCCCTGGGCATGGCGCCGGGCGGTGTCGGTCAGCCGCAGAAACTGGGCCGCCGATGCGGCCTCTTCGGCCAGCCAGCCGCCCAAGGTGCGCCAGTGCCGGATCAGGCTTTCGTGCGCGATGTCCAGGTAGGTGTCGGGCGTCACCCGGTCGCCCGCCGGTGGCATCAAAAACGCATTGCCGGGTTGGCGGAAGCCGGCGGCCACCGCCAGCACCTCGTCGGTGCTGCAGCCGGCCAGCTCGGCCACATCGCCCAGCCGGGCCAGCCGGCGCACTTTCTGGCCGTTGCTGCTGGTGCCGGTCAAGGCCTTGAAAAGCTGCTCGGCAATGCGCAGGCGCTGGCCGGCAGCGGCGGCGTCCACGCCCTGGGCCAGCGCGCCCAGCACCTCGTCGGCATGGCGTTTCAGCGCCTCGCCCATGCCGCCGATGCGCTCGTAGTCTTCCAGGTCCAACTCGCCGTCGGGGTGGCCATCTTTGTGCCACTGATCCCAGGTCCGCATCAAGGCATGCTGCAGGATCGGCAACTGGTCCGGGCTTTCGCCCACATCGTTGAGCAAACGGTTGACCAGCGGCGCCGACATCGTCACGCCCTGCACCGCCGCCGGGCCGGTGATGGCCTCGCGGATCTGGTCGTGCGTGAGCCGGGGGATCAGGTACTGGCCGCCGTTGATGGCCTCGGGCAGATCCCGAAAGCGCGCGCAATCGCCCAGAAAATCCGAGCGCATCGTCAGCACCACGTAGATCTGCAGCGTGGGCTGCTGCACCGCCTCCAGCAGCAGCTTGACAAACGCACTGGCATCGTCGGCGGCGTGCACCTGGGTTTGCGAATGAGCCTGTGTCTCGATGCCACGGAACAGCTCTTCAAACTGGTCCACCAGCACCAGCAGGCTGTCCGCCTCGGGCAACCTGGCCTCTTTGCAGGCCTGCACCAGGCCCAGGCCGCTGCGCCGCAAGGTGACCTCGGTGTAGCTGGGCTGGTCGTCGGCCAGGGCCTGGTCGCGCAGCACGCCGGGCTGGTCCAGCGCACGCGCCAGGTTGCCGATCGGATCGGTGCCGGGCCGCATGTCGGCCACCCGCCAGCGCCCCGCCGCACCACCGCGCCCGGCCATGAAACCACCGTGCAGGCCCGGCAACAACCCAGCGCGCACCAGCGATGATTTGCCGCTGCCCGAGGTGCCGACGATGGCCAGAAAGCGCGATTGGCGCAGCCGGCGCAGCAGCTCGATGCGCTGGGCGTCGCGGCCAAAGAACAGATGCGTCTCGTCGGCCTGGAACGGCCGCAGCCCCGGGTAGGGGTTGTCGGCCAGGTCAGGCTCGGCCACGGTCAGGCCGCCATTGCGGTGGCCAGCAGCGGCTGGCGCACCTGGGCCACAAAGCCCTGCAGCAGCGCCGGTGAAAACCCGGCCACGCCGTTGCACACCTGCACGCCCTGCATCTGCAGCACGGCCTTGAACTGCGCCGTCGGCGGGCCCAGGTAAACCCCACGCGCGGCCAGCGCCCGGCCACCGCGCAGGCCCACGGCCTTGCGCAACTCACCCGATTGCGCACGCCACCAGTTGACATCGGCCTGGCCAACACACACCAGGATGGCGCTGCACTCGGTCAGGTTGCTCTTGTGCCAGGCGGCGATCGCAGCCTCGTCGGTGCCGGGCTCAAACAGCGGCTCCAGCACCTCCAGGCCTTGCTCAAACAGATGGCTGCGCAGCGGCTTGACCAGCTCGGCATCGGCCGGGTGCCAGACCAGGTAGACCGCCGGCGGCGGGCTATCGCCCACCAGCGACAGCGGCCGCTGCGGCGGCAAGCGGGCCACGCGCAGTTTCTCCAGCGTGTCGTGGATACGGCTGATCAGGCCTTGCAGCGGCAGGGTCAGCAGCTCGGCACCACGCTGGGTGGCCGGATCGCGGCGCAGTTGCTCGATGAAGCTGCGCTGCGCTTCGTCGTCGGCCGGCTGGCCCAAGCGGTGGTCGGGCAGCCAGATCAATCGCTGCAGGCCGGCGCTGTCGCTGCAAGCCGCCGCAAGCTGGTTTTGCAGCACCACCGTGTCGTCCACCTCGTCGGGCAGCACCGCGGCGCGGCGCGCGCCCACCAGGTGCACCGCCAGATCACACTCGGCCAGCGCCTGGCCCACTTGCTGGCGGAACAGCGCCGGGTTGCGCAGCGACAGCTCGGCCGCCGGCAGCACCACCAGGCCATGCGATTGCAGCTCGCGCCGAAGCTGCTGGCGGTCTTCGTCAAACTCGAAATGGGCCTCGGCCAGGTAGACCTTCATGCCGGCGGTGGCGCGCGGCGCGCCGGTTGGCGCGGTGGCTAGGCCGGGGCCGGGCTGGCTGGCGTTGACCTCGTCCAGGGTCTCGATGATGCTGTGCGCCATGTCGTCCAGCACGGTCAGCATCATCGAGTGGTTGGCATCACCGGCAGTGAGCGTGAACTCGCGTGCACGCCGGCGCTCACTGTCCATCGTGTAGAACGAAAAGCCGGTGGCGGGCTGCAGTGGCAGCGGGTGCAGCTCACGTTCCACCGGGGTCTTGATGACCTTGAGCAAGCGCATCTTGTTGTTGCCCACCGACAAGCCCAGCCGCGCTTGCGCGGCGCGGCAGAAGTTTTCGATCTCGCGCTGGCACCAGGGCGACTTGACATAGCTGGGCGTCAGCACCGAGATCATCATTGCCACCCGGCCCAGCTCGGCGTCCAGCACGCGGGCGAAATCCTCGTTGCCCTGCAGCCGGTCGTCGCGCCAGATGCTGGGCTCGTCGGCCTCGCTGCGCGAGCCGTAAAGCTGGCGCAGCCGCTCCCACAGCAACTTGTGCAAAACCTCGATCCAGCCATCGCCAATCACACTCTCGTTGTCGGTGTGGCAATAGCTGATGAAGATGTCCTTGTCGAAAGACCTGGCGATCGTCATGGGGCGTACCTTGGGGTGCCGCGCGGTGGCAGGGCCCGCCGCGTGCCTGGCATTGTGCGGCGGCAGGCGTTGCGCTGCGCTGCATGCGCCCCTAAAGCTGTCGAAGCCGTGACAGTTGATCGCGGAACTGCAGGTGCAGGTCGGCCGCGCTGGTGTAGTGGCTGGGGTAGTGGCCAAGCGCCTTGAGCTTTTTCTTGAAGGTCAGCAGCGAGATCACTTCTTCTTCGTCCAGGCTGCCCGTGCTGATCGCGGCATCCTTGAAGTAGGTGAACACCCGGGGCTTGCCGCTGGCCTTGAACTGGCCGTAAGCGTGGTTGAACTCGTCCTCGGTGTGGATGCCGGTCTTGCGGAAAAACAGGCTGACAAACACATCGCAGGCCCGTGCTTCGGCGTTGTATTCGTCCTGCAGCCGGCTGGCCGAAATCGCATCCAGAAAGCGCTCCCAGCGCACGATCTGCAGCACCAGGCCGTCTTGCAACAACTCGTCGTTGAGCTGGCGAAAATGCAGGTCAAACGCGTCGCGGTCGGCGGCCAGCTCGGACGACGAGGCCAGGAAGATCTTGATCACCCGCAGCCCGCCGCTGCCGCCCTTGGTGGCCGACGTCGGGCCAAAATCCGCCGGGGCAATGCCGTCCAGCAACTCCAGCACGCTGACCTGCTCGTAGCTGGTCTGGCACTCCACCTGCCAGCGCCGGTCCTCGCGCCGCTTGAGCAGGCTGCGCTGGCCGAAGAAGGCCGGCACCTCGGCACGCCGGCAGGCGCTGCAGACGCAGGGGATGCGCTTGTCCACCCGGTCGCCCAGGCCGGAGAAGCTCAGGTTCAGCGCGTCCATCTCGGCCGCCGCCACGCTGAGCAGGGTCTTGCGGTCGGCACCACGCGCACGCAACTCGATCTCGCCGCCCTGCGGCAATCGCTGCACCAGCACCTGGGCCTGGTCGGTCTCCAGCAGCACACCGGTGACCCAGGCCTGGTCGGCATCGCGCACCAGCCGGTGCAGGCGCACGGTCAAGCGGCTGATCAGGCCCTTGGGCATGAAGTCATAGCGGAAGCGCAGCACCAGGTCATCGGCCTGGGCCCAGGCTTCCAGCGCGGCCGGTTTGGACGCCGGCAACAACTGCGGCGCCAGCCAGGTGGCCGGCCTGCTGTCGGCCAACTCGTAACACAGCTCAAAGCGCTGCATCAGCGCCAGCAGCTCGGGGTGCATATCGGCGTACACCGGGTCGTGCCAGATGCGCTGGCAATCGGCCCGGGTGAAGCGGCCACGCTGGGCCTTGACCAGCTCGTCGTCCAGGATGCGGAACACCGCCTCGGTGGCCCAGGTGTTGCGCAGGATCACCGAGCGCGCCAGCACGTTGTCGTCGCCTTCCGGGTCGTCGCCCTGGAAGTGCAGGAACACACCCAGGTCGTGCAGGTAACGGCTCAGGTGCAAGGCCTTCTTGCGGTCGAACGGCATTTGCTGGGCATACAGATCGAAGTACTCCTGGCGCGAGATGTAAGGCCGCTCACGCGCCACTTGCTCGATGCGGGCACGCAGCGCCACCCAGCGCGCCGGCAGTTCCTCGCCGATGTGGCCCAGGTGGCTGGCATGCCAGGCGATGCCCTGGCGCAGCTTGTCGGCGGCGCCCGGCAGCTCCAGGTTGCCGGCGTAGCGTTCCAGCACATTGTCGAACCGGCCTTTGATGCCGGCCAGGTCGATCTCCTTGCTGCGCCCGCCTTTTTCGTTCTGGAAGATCAGCACCGGGCTGCGGCCGCCAAACACGTCCACCAGATCCAGCCAGTACTTGAAGCCTTCGTCGGACACCGATTTGTGGTCTTTGCGGGTGTCGTCCAGCAACACATAAAGCGAGCGGCGGGTCAGGAAGAACTGGTGCGTGGCGTGGTAGATCTCCTGGCCGCCAAAATCCCAGACGTTGAGGCGGAACGACCGGCCGTTGGCCAGCGTGAAATCGTGCCGGTGAATCGCGATGCCGCGGGTGGTTTCCTGCTCGGCCGGCAGCGGCAAGCTGGGTTGGTAGAGCCGGCGCAGCAGGCTGGTCTTGCCGGCGCGGCCTTCGCCCAGGATCAACAGCTTGGCCT
>JANOBL010000342.1:0-4012 GCA_031411635.1 Betaproteobacteria bacterium | reverse complement strand
GCGCGCTGGCCGACACATCGGCCCATTCGTGCATGGTGTCGCGCCAGCGGCCGTCGTTCTCCCAGGTGATGTAGAAACCTGTGGTCACGCTGTGCCAGACGCCAACTTGTCGGCGTTGGCCGACGGCAAGTTCAAGATCAGGCGCAGCGTGACCACAGGTTTCTACATCACCTGGGAGAACGACGGCCGCTGGCGCGACACCATGCACGAATGGGCCGATGTGTCGGCCAGCGCGCCCGCCAGCAACACCCAGCATGTCGGCTTTGCCGTCGCTGGCACGGCGGTGAAATGCGGCCTGGTGTTGACCAACCCGACCACGGCCGCAACGCCGGCCGAAGCAACTGAGCTGCGGCTGCGCTCGATCGATGGCCGGCTGCGCCTGGCGCCGGTAACCATCGCGGCGCTGCCGCCGATGGGCAGCCGGATGCTGCAGCTCGCTGACGTCTTTGGCGATTTCGACCACCTGCTCGGCGAGCATCGCCAACTGGTTGTCGATGTGCGCTCTTGCCAGCAGGCGCCACCCTTCACTGTGGAGTGGCACCGCTCGGGCGACTTTCACATCCACCACATCTGATTGACCTGATCTTCGCCCATGACCGATCCCATCGCCGGCCGCGCCGCCGCTGCCTACGGCCCGACCTCGCTCACCGGCATGCGCCACGCCGAGTTGCGCTGCCTGCTGGCACGGCACCTCGGCGCTCAGCGATTGCAAGGCCCGTTGCGCATTCTGGATGTCGGCTGCGGCGACGGCCGGCTGCTGCAAAGCCTGGTCGCCGTGGGACGTGATCTGCACGGCTGTGATTGGCTGCCCAACGCACCGGCTGGCGTCAGCATGGCCTATACCCAGGTCGATCTCAACCGCAACGGCCTGGCCCACTGCGCCGATGCCAGCTTCGACGTGGTGCTCAGCTCCGACGTCATCGAGCACCTGGAGGCACCGGCCCAACTGCTGCGCGAGATCGCCCGCGTGCTGCGTCCCGATGGCTTGGCGGTGATCTCGTTCCCGAATAGCTGGAATCTGCTCGAACGCCTGCGCTTTCTGTTGCGCGCCAGTTTCCGCCGCTTCAAGTCGGAACGGGTCTCGGGCGCCTGGGGTCATATCTCGTTCTTCACGCCCGAGGTGCTGCAATCGCTGTGCGACCGCGCCAAGCTCGATCTGCGCCAGCTCTGCGGCGGTGCACCCAAAGGCCATATGGCCGCTGCCGGTTACTACCTGCGTGTGCCACCGACACTGCTGCTGAGCTACAACGCCTATGCCGTGCTGCAGCGCGCGGCGCGCTGACCAGGCAGCCACGCGCCATGGCCACGCTGGTCTTTGCGCTGCTGGTCCTGGGCTTGTTCGGCTGGATGCTGAAGGCCCGCCGCACGGCGGCCATCGCAGCGGTATTCCTGCTGTTTTCGCTGATCACCCGTACCGCGGCGCTGATCTACGTCGATCTCGGCGGGCCCATGTACTCGGACCAGCTCGAGTTCTTTGTCGGTGGCGGATCGTCGATGCCCTTGTTTGCCAGCAGCGTACTGGTGTTTCTGGTGCCGCTGGCCTTTCTGTTCCGGCCGGCGGCAATGCGCAAAGGCTTGCAGGTGGCCAGGCCCAAGCGTCTGTACAACCCGGTGGTGGTCTCCGGTTTGCTGCTGAACGGCATCGTGCTCTTTCTGGCGGCCACCTATGCGGACATGTTGATGCGCGGCCCGGTACCGTTGCTGGTCGGCATGGACCGGCTCGAGTACAACAACAACATTGCCGGGCCATTGCACGATGTGCTCAACGACCACGGTTTTGCCATCGCCTTCTTGCTGGGCCTGAGCTTCGTCATGCCGCGGCTGGCGGGTGGTGATTTCCGGCCCAAGGCCTTTGCCGTCTACCTGCTGGTACTGGTCTACCACGCGCTGACTGGCAACCGCTTCTCGGCGTTTTACGCCTTCACCTCGTTTTTTGTCATCCCGCTGGCGGCGGTGGCCAGCCGCAGCGCCAGCGGCCGGCTGGCGCCGGCGCCGGCCCAACGTTCGGGCCTGATCGCCTTTCTCGTCTCACCCTCGGCTCGGGTGCTGGTGCTGATGGTGGGGGCGGCCGGCCTGATCGGGCTGCTGATCAACTCGGTGGTCAATGTGCGGGCCTATGACGATCCTGCCAACCTGTTCTTCCAGCGCATCGTCGTGCAGCCGGTCGAGTTGTGGTGGGCCACCTTCGCCGAGCTTGACACGCAGCCGCCCAATTCGCTGGAAGCGGCTTGGAACGCACTGTTTGTGGACCCGATCGACCCGACCCGAAACACCTCGGTCCGTCTGTTGATGATCAACAGCCTGGGTTTCGACCGCGCGCTGGAACTGGCCGAGTTCGGTACCCAGTTTGCCGGTGGTTATCCGGAGATCTTCTTCGAGCTGCTCGGCACCTGGTTCGCGCTGCCTGCGGCACTGGTATTTGGCATCGTCACTGCCTGGCTGCTGCGCATCGTGGTGCGCGCCACCAGCCTTGGCCGGCTGGGCAGCGCCACCTGTGGGGTCTATGTGTTTTACGGCTTCACGCTGCTCTATATCGGCGGCATGCTCAACTTTCTGCTGGTCTGGACCTATTGGGTCAAGTGCGCGGCCTTGCTGATCTTCATGCTGCTGGAACGGCGACAAGCCGTGCTGGTTCAGCGGCCAACCGCCAAGGCCGCCCGCGCCCGATCACCGATAATGCCGCGGCAGCTCCCCGGAAACAGCCCCGCCCAAGGTTGACGCCGGCCGGCCCTGCATCATCAAGACAGCGGCAGTGACCGCCGTAAAAAATCCCATGCATCCTGACCGTTCTGCTGCCGCCCGAGCCCATCGTGTCGGCTTCATCGTCGACCATCCCAAGCGCGACCTGCCCGGTGGCGCGATGCTGGCCCACGCGCTGGCCTGTCGCGGTATCGAGACCGTGCTGGTGCCGCTGTATGACCAGGCCGTGGACGTGCCGTTGCTGGGCCTGGATGCGCTGGTCATCAACTACACCCGTCCGGCCAATATCGACCTGGTGCGCGGTTATGCCGACGGCGGCCTGCCGGTGTGGGTCATGGACACCGAGGGCGGTGTACTGGCCGACGATGGCGCCAACACGCCGGACCGGCTGGCAGCCTATGTGCGCGACAGCGGCTGGGCTGGCCTGCTGGCTGGCTACTTTTTCTGGGGCTCGACCTTGCGCGAAGCCTTCGTCAGCCACAGCGGCATGGCGGCATCGAAGCTGCACCTCACCGGCTGCCCGCGCTTTGACTGGGCCGCGCCGCGCTGGCGCGACCTGCTGCTGCACGATCGCAGCGACTACATCCTGGTCAATGCCAACTTTCCGCTGGTCAATCCACTGTTCGTGCGCACGCCGGAAGACGAACTCGACGCGCTGGTATCGGCCGGCTGGGCGCGCGACTACGTCGTCCGCATGGTCGCCGATTCACGCCAGATCCTCGGCCACTACATCGAGACAGTGCAGCGGCTGGCGCGCCAGTTGCCGCAGCGCCAGTTCCTGGTGCGACCGCACCCGTTCGAAAACGCCGACCGCTACCGCCATGCATTTGCCAGCCTGGCCAATGTTGAGGTTGACGGCCGAGGCAGCGTGCTCAACGTGATCCGCCACGCCCAGTGCGTTCTGCACCTGAACTGCGGCACCTCGATCGAGGCGGTGATGCTGGACAAGCTGCCTTTGTCAATGGAGTTCCTCAACACCGACCTGATGAGCCACCACAGCAGCCTGCCCTCGCGCATCAGCCAGCCCGTCAACGACGAGGCCAGCTTGCTCACCCTGCTGGGCAACCTGGGCGAGGCGCAAGCCGGTTTCGCCTTCGAATCCCGCTACGACGAGTTGATCAAACCCTGGTTCCACCTCAATGACGGTGCCGCCGCCGATCGGGTGGCCGATGTGCTGGCAGCAGCCCTGCCCGGCCGACCACGCCGCTTGCCATCGTTGCGGCGCTCGCTGGCCAGCTCACGCCTCAGCTCGCGCGCTGGCCAGCGGGTGCAGGCTGCACTGGCCAACTTGGTGGGCTCGCGGCTGGCTGGC
>JANOBL010000341.1:0-10584 GCA_031411635.1 Betaproteobacteria bacterium | reverse complement strand
GGCCGCACACCCAGCAGCGCCTCGGCGGCTTGGGGCCGGCCGGCGGCAAACGCATAACCCGCCAGCGACACGGCTGAACCACCCAGCATGAATTGCTCACCCTGCAGTTTGCCCTGCAGAAAATTCATCGCCGGCGAGCCGATGAAGCTGGCCACGTACAGCGTCTGCGGCCGGTCGTAGATGGTCTTTGGCGTGTCGTACTGCTCCACCACGCCGGCGCGCATCACGGCGATGCGGGTGGCCATGGTCATCGCTTCGATCTGGTCGTGGGTGACGTAAATCATCGTCGCACCCAGCTTGGCATGCAGCCGGCGGATCTCCAGCCGCATCTCGGTGCGCAGCTTGGCATCCAGATTCGACAACGGCTCGTCGAACAGATAGACCTGGGCTTCACGCACGATGGCCCGGCCGATGGCCACCCGCTGGCGCTGGCCGCCCGACAAGGCGCCCGGCTTGCGCTGCAGCAGCGGGCCGAGCTGCAGCAGATCGGCCGCCCAAGCGATGCGGCGCTTGATCTCGGCGTCGGGCATCTTGGCCATGCGCAGGCCGAAGCTCATGTTCTGTTCCACCGTCATCGTCGGATACAGCGCATAGCTCTGGAACACCATCGCAATGTCGCGGGCCTTGGGCGGCAGATCGGTCACATCGCGGCCACCGATGTGGATCGCGCCGCCGCTGGCGTCTTCCAGCCCGGCGATGATCGCCAGCAAGGTGCTTTTGCCGCAGCCCGAGGCGCCCAGCAGCACGGTGAAATCGCCCGGCTCGATGTCCAGCGACAGCGACTTGAGCACAGAGACATCGCCGAAGCGTTTGTCGATCTGGCGTACATCCACAGCGTGCATAACGCTTACCCCTTGGTGGCGCCGGCGGTGACGCCACGCACAAAATATTTGCCCGAAACAAAGTACACCAGCAGCGGCGGGATCGCCGTCAGCAAGGTGGCCGCCATGTTGACGTTGTGCCGCACCTCGCCAAAGCTGACGTTGACGATGTTGTTGAGCTGCACCGTCATCGGCACGTTGTCGCGGCCGGCAAACATCAGGCCCAGCAGAAAATCGTTCCAGATGCCGGTGACTTGCAGGATCAGCGCCACCAGCATCACGTTGGTGGACAGCGGCAACATGATGTGGATGAAGATGGCCCAGAAACCACCGCCGTCCATCACCGCCGCACGCATCAAATCGCCCGGCACCGAGGTGTAGAAGTTGCGGAACAGCAAGGTCATGAACGGCAGGCCGAACAGCACATGCACCAACACGATGGCCGGTAACGAGCCTTGCAGCCCCACCGCGCCAAACATCTTGATGATCGGCAGCATCACCACCTGGTAGGGGATGAACACGCCCAGCGCGATCAAGGTGGCTACCTTGTCGGCATGCGGAAACTTCCACATCGCCAGTGCGTAACCATTGATGGCACCGACGGTGATCGACAAGACCACGCTGGGCACCACGATCTGCAATGAGTTGAAAAAGCCCGGCGCGATGCCCTTGCATTCCAGCCCGGTGCAGGCGCTGGACCAGGCGTTGGCCCAGGCTTCAAAGTTCAGGCCTTGTGGCAGCGCCAGCATCGAGCCGTCGCGCAGCTCGGGCATGGTCTTCAGCGACGTGATCACCATCACGTACAGCGGCAGCAGAAAAAATGCGGCGGCGCTGAGCAAAAACGCATAAAGCGCGATGCGGGCGGCCAGGGGAGGGCGGTTGGCGCTGCGGGTCATGGTGTTGCTTTCAGTGGCCTGCGGCAAGACGTTCAGCCCGCCGCTTGCGCCAGCCCATCACCGCCTGCGGCAGCAGCAGCAAGGCCAGCAAAGCCAGCATCTCAACCGCCGCGGCAGCAGCCAGCCCCAGGTTGGAACGCTCGCTGGAAAAATCGACCACGTACTTGCCGGGCAGGTCGCTGGCATAACCCGGGCCGCCGCCAGTGAGCGCCACCACCAGGTCGTAGGCGCGCAATGCGTTGAGTGACAGCAGCACCACGCAGGTGGCGATCACCGGTGCCAGCATCGGCACGATCACATGCCAGTACATGCGCCAGGCGGGGATGCCGTCGATGCGGCTGGCGCGCCAGATCTCGCCGTCGATGCCACGCAGCCCCGCCAGCAGGATGGCCATCACCAGGCCCGAGCCATGCCACAGCGCGGCCAGCAGCACCGCGTAGATCGCGCGGTCGGGGTCGGCCAGCCAGTTGAACTCAAACGTTGTGAAACCCAGATCACGCACGATCTTCTGCAGCCCGAACTCGGGGTTCAGCAACCACTGCCAGACCAGGCCGGTGACCACATAGCTGATCGACAGCGGGTACAGGTAGACGGTGCGCAGCACGCCCTCAAAGCGCACTTTCTGGTCCAGAAACACCGCCAGCAAAGCGCCTATGGCCAGGCTCAGGATCACCAGCAGCCCACCGAATACCACCAGGTTGCCCAAGGCGGTGTGCCAGCGCTCGTCACTGGCCAGCCGGGTGTACTGCACGGCACCCTGCCACTCGTAATTGGGCACCAGCTTGGAGCGGGTGAACGAGATGTAAATCATCCAGCCGATGCAGCCGTAAAAGAACACCAGTGCCGCCAGCAGTGACGGGCTGATGGCCAGCATGGCCGGGCCGAAGCGGCGCCAGGTGCGCTTCATGATGTGGGGCTGATTGAAGAAGGGCTTACTTGGCCGCCTTCATCGCCGACGCCAGCATCTGCAGCGCGGCGTCGGGCTTGATGGACGGGGTTGCCCAGATCTTGCCGATCGCATCGGTGATCGCGCCGTTGACATCGCCCGACAGCACGATGGGCGCGCCAGCCACCACTGCCTTGGGATCGGCCATCAGCTTCATCGCGTTGACAGCGCATTCGTCGAAGCCGACGCTGGGCACATCGGTGCGCACGGGAATAGAGCCCTTGGCCAGCGCAAAGCGGCGCTGGGCGCGCGGGTCCATCACCGCGGCAGCCAGTTTCTTCTGCGCTGCGGCGGTCTCGGCATTGACCTTGCCCGACATCGCAAACGCATCGCCCATCACCACGTAAAGGTCTTGTGCGCCCGGTGTCAGCATGCAGCCAAAGTCCACGCCGGGCTTTTTGCCGGCCGACAGAAACTCGCCCTTGGCCCAATCGCCCATGAACTGGAAGGCTGCGCGGTCGGTCATCACCAGG
The DNA here is from genome assembly GCA_031411635.1 of Betaproteobacteria bacterium. GTDB lineage: Bacteria > Pseudomonadota > Gammaproteobacteria > Burkholderiales > Burkholderiaceae_C > Pseudaquabacterium. The sequence continues at coordinate 7,448 of JANOBL010000341.1, read as the reverse complement.
TTGGTGGAGTCGTTCCAGCTTCGGTTGGTGGCGGCCGGGTCGATCAGGCCGCGCACGCGCAGCAAATGCTCCATCGCCTTGGCGGCGGACGGCGTGGCATACACCGCCGGATCGGCCTTGGTGAACTGCTCATATACCGCGCGCCCACCATTGCCCAGCAGCAGGTTGCCGTACAGCCAGTTGAGCTGCCAGGCCTGGGTGCCGATTGCAAATGGCGTGAAGCCGGCGGCCTTGATCTTGTCGGCGGCGGCAAACATCTCGTCCATGGTCTTGGGCGCGGCCACGCCCGCGGTCTTCAAGACCTTGGGGCTGAACCAGACCCAGTTGACGCCGGCCACCGTCACCGGCACTGCCACCACCTTGCCCTTGTAAGTCACTGCCTGCAGGATGGGCGCAGGCACGGAAGCCGCCCACTTGTCGCGCTGGGCCACGTCGCTGATGTCGCCAAGCAGGCCCTCGCTGGCCATCTCGTCGATGCGCTTGCCGAAATTGAACATTGATGCGCCCGGTGGGTTGCCCGACGACAAGCGCGCAATGATGGCTTTTTGTGCCACGCCGGTGCCGGCGATGGCGGTGTCTTTCCAGGTGCCACCGGCGGCGCCGTAAGTCTCGGCCAGCACCTTGACGGCGGCGGATTCACTGGCCGATGTCCACCAGTGCATCACCTCGATGGTCTGGGCCGAGGCCATGCCAGAGAAGACCAGGGCGGTGGCCGCCAGGGCGGATGCCCGAAGCGCCAGGCGGCTGAAACGGACAGGGGCGTGTGCTTGCGGCATGGATCGGTCTCCGGTGTTTTGGACGAGGCCTGGCGGGACGGCTGAGCGATGCCCCACTGGTCTATGACAACGTTGTCATTTTGGCGCGCCGCCAGATCATCGCAATCAGGGTTTTCCCGTCACCGGGACGATCACAAATTCGGGTTTGTACGGTTGTTCAATTTATTAATACAAGTGTTCAATACCGGCATGCCCAGCAAGCCAGCCGCCACCAGCACCCCGCGCAGCCCGGCGGCCGCAGCGCGCCGCCATGGGGTGGCGCTGGCGCCGCGGCCCGATCGGCGGCTGGCCATCCTGCTGGCGGCAGAAAAGCTGTTTGCACTCAGCGGCTACCACGCGGTGACGATCCGCCAAATCGCCGAGGCCGCCGCCGTGCCGCTGGCGCTGGTGGCGTATTACTTTGGTGCCAAGCACGAGCTGTTTGTGGCGATCTTCGAGCACTGGTCCAGCACCCGGGCGCAGCGCTTGTCGGGCCTGGCGGCGGTGGTGCTTGACCCGGCCGACCCCGCCACCCTGCCGGCCATCATCCAGGCCTTTGTGATGCCGGTGGTGCAGTTGCGCAGCAGCGCCGAGGGTGAGCACTACGCCTTGCTGGTGGCGCGCCAGATGGCGCTGGAGGTGGAAGAAGTGGAGCCGGTGTTGCGCGATTACTTTGACCCGCTGGCCCATGCCTTCATCGATGCGCTGGCCACCGCGCTGCCGCAGGCCAGCCGGGCCCAGGTGGCCTGGTGTTACCAGTTTGCGGTGGGCGCCTTGCAGCACCACTTGAGCGACCGGCGCCTGCTGCGTTTGTCGCGTGGCGAGTGTGTGTTGGGCGATCCGGCCGCGGCCCGGATGCTGGTTGATTTTCTTGTCGGCGGCATGCGCGCTGCGTTGCCGTCCCCATCCCCGTCACCCCAAGCCCTGTTCAAAAACCCCGGAAAGAAGTTCCCATGAAACGCAGAACCCTGCTCCAGGCCGCCGGTGCGGCCACGTCCGCCGCGCTGGCCGGGCCGTTGATCGCCCAGCCGCGCACGGCGGTGGTGTATGGCTATTCGGCGGTGTCGGATTACGCCACGGTGTTTGTGGGGGTTGACGAAGGCCTTTTCGCCAAACGTGGGCTGGACCTGGAGCCCAAGTTCATCCCGCTGAACCCCACGATCATCCCGGGCATTGAGTCCGGATCGCTGCAGATGGGCGGGCCCACGCCCACCGGTTACCTGCAGTCGGTGGACGGTGGCTTGCAGCATGTGGTGATCGGTGGTGGTGGTGTGCTGTCCAAGACGTATACCGAGCTGGGCCTGCTGGCCAGAGCCGGTGCCGGCATCCGCAGCGCCCAAGACTGCGTGGGCAAAAAGATCGGCGTGCCCGGCCTGGGTGCGCTGCTGCATGTCACGTTCCGGCAGTGGCTCAAGGTCAACGGGGTGGATTTCAAGCAGGTCAACTTCATCGAGGCGCCGTTTCCGCAGCATGCCGATCTGCTGCGCGGCGGCAGCCTGGATGCGGTGGTCAGCGGTGGGCCGTTCATGGCCCGCATCATCGACTCTGGGGTGGGCTATGTGGCCTCGTACTACACGACCTTTTTGCCCGAGGGCTACCCGACGATCCTGCATGTGACGCGGCGCGATTGGGCCGAAAAAAACCCGGCGGTGGTCAAAGCCTTTCGCGACGGCATCACCGAGGCGGCCAGCTTCATCGCCCAGCCCAAGAACGATGGCCGGGTGCGCGAGACCTTGGCCAAGTATTTGAAAGTGCCGCCGGCGGTGGCGGCCAAGATGCAGATCTCACCGCCCGGGCCGGTGGTGACGGTCAAGCAATTGCAATGGTGGGCCAGCCTGATGCAGGAGCAGGCTTTGCTGAAGCAGGCCCCCAACCTGCCCAGCTTGCTGTTCAAGGCTTGACAGGCGCATGGACACCAACAGCCCACTGCTGCGCTTTGACCAGGTGGCCATCCACCTGGGTGGGCGCGAGATCCTGTCGCCCACCAGCCTGGACGTGGCGCGCGGTGAGTTTGTCTGCATCATCGGCCCGTCGGGCTGCGGCAAGACCACGATGCTGCGGGCAGCGGCCGGCTTTGTGCCGGCCAGCAGCGGGGCAGTGCGGCGCCACGGCAAGCCGGTGACCGGCCCGTCGCGCGAGGTGGCGTTTGTGTTTCAAGACTACGGCCGCGCCTTGCTGCCCTGGCGCACAGTACAGGGCAACATCGCGCTGGCGCTGGAAGCCGCCAAAGTGCCCAAGGCCGAGCAGGGCGCCCGCATCGCCAAGGTGCTGGCCACCGTGGGCCTGGGCGCGCATGTGGCCAAGTTTCCGGCCCAGTTGTCGGGTGGCATGCAGCAAAGGGTGCAGATTGCACGCTGCCTGGCGCAACAGCCCGAGCTGATGATGATGGACGAGCCGTTTGGCGCACTGGACGCAATGACCCGCGAGAGCCTGCAGGACGAACTGGCCCGCTTGGTGCGCGAGCAAGGCTTGACGGTGCTTTTTGTCACCCACGATCTGGAAGAGGCGCTGTACCTGGGCGACAGGGTGGTGGCCTTGCGAGCAAACCCAGGCCCGGGCCGGCCCAGCCTGGCGCGGGTGATAGCCGTGCCGATTGCCCGGCCACGCGAGCAGTTGTCCACCAAGGAACACCCTGAGTTTTTGCGCCTGCGGCGTGAGCTGTACGGTTACCTGGGGCATGGCCATGGCTGAGGGCTTGGCAATCCTGCCGTGGTGGTCTCGGGGTCGGGCCTTGGTGATACCGGCGGTGTTGCTGGCCGGCCTGGAGGGATACACCCGCACCATTGCCGCCAACAGCGATGCGCTGGCCCCACCCAGCGCCGCAGCCCGCGCCTTGTTCAAGGCCATGGCCGATGGCTCGCTGTGGGCCGCCACCGGCTTTACCTTGCAAGCCGCCGGTGTGGGCCTGGCGCTGGGCGCATTGCTGGGCATCGGCCTGGGCCTGCTGCTGGGCTTGTCGCGCCAGGCCGCTGCCACCGGTTTTTTGGCGATTGAATGCTTGCGGCCGATCCCGTCGGTAGCGCTGATCCCGATCGCGATGCTGGTGTTTGGTTTTGGCCAACGCATGGAACTCAGCGTGGTGGCGTTTGCCACCTTCTGGCCGCTGTTGATCCTCACCCAGGCGGCAGTGCGTCAGGTGGAGCCGCGCCTGCTGGAAGTGGCCGCCGCATTGCAACTCGGCCCCTGGCAGCGGCTGCAAAAGATCGTGCTGCCGGCGCTGGTGCCACGTTTGTTTGTTGCGCTGCGGCTGGGCGTGGCGGTGGCGCTGGTGGTGGCGGTGACGGTGGAGATTGCCGCCAACCCCCATGGCATGGGTTATGCACTGATGATCGCGCAGCAAAGCCTGGACCCGGCGCTGATGCTGGCCTGGCTGGCCTGGATAGGCATCGTCGGCGTGGTGATCAATGCGGCAGCGCTGCGGCTGCAGTTGTGGATCGCCAGGCGCATGGGCGAGGGGCTGGCATGACCAAGATCGCTGCCAGGGATTTGGCGTCTTCCGTCGCGCTGCTGGCCGCAATGCTGGCGCTGTGGTGGTTGGCCAGCCACCAACAATGGGTCAGCAAGGTGTTTCTGCCCACGCCCGAGGCGGCTGCGGCAGCGCTGGTCGAAGGACTCACCGACGGCGACCTGGCCGCCTACACCGGCGCCACCGTCACCCGCATGGTGCTGGGCTGGTTGCTGGCCTCGGTGCTGGGCATGGGTTTTGGCGCGCTGATCGGCATCTCGGCGGCAGCGCGGGCCTGGCTGCAACAGTTGCTTGAGTTCATCCGCCCGCTGCCGGCATCGGCGCTGCTGCCGCTGGCGATAGCGATCTTCGGCCTGTCGCCAACGATGGTGCTGGTGGTGGTGTCGTTTGGCGCGATGTGGCCGGTGCTGCTGGCCACCGTGCATGGCTTTGCGGCGGTGCATGCCCGGCTGCAGGAGGTGGCGCTGGCACTGCAGCTTTCCAAGCTGGATTTCGTCCTCAAGATCGGCCTGCCGAATGCGATGCCCGACATCCTGGCCGGCATGCGCTTGTCGCTCACCGTGTCGCTGGTGGTGGCGGTGGTGGGCGAGATGATTGCCTCGCAGCCCGGCCTGGGCCAGGCCATCCTGCTGGCGGCACGCTCGTTCCGCGCCAGCGAGCTGTTTGCCGGTGTCATCCTGCTGGGCGCGATAGGCTTTGCCAGCAATGCGCTGCTGGCGCTGGCCGAGCAATCGCTGCTGCGCTGGCAGCGGCCCTGAACTGTTCATTCACTCATCTTGCAAAGGACCAAGCCATGCCCCGCCAACTGGTCGATCTGTCGATCTTTCTTGAAAACGATGTGGCGTCCGATCCGCCCGGCCTGGAGCCGCGCATCACCTACTTCACGCACCAGAACACCTACGCCCAGATTGCGCCGTTTTTCCCCGGCCTGCAGCAAAAGGATTTGCCCGAAGGTGAGGGCTGGGCGGTGGAGACCGTCACCTTGTCCACCCACAACGGCACCCATTTGGACGCGCCTTACCACTTTCACAGCACGATGGACGCCAAGAGCGGCGGCAGCAAGCCGGCTATCGCGATCCACGATGTGCCGCTGGACTGGTGTTTTCAGCCCGGCGTGAAGCTGGATTTCCGCCACTTTGCCGATGGTTATGTGGTGACGGCCGCCGACGTTGAGGCCGAACTCGCACGCATAGGCCACACGCTGCAGCCGCTGGAGATCGTCGTCATCAACACCCGTGCCGGCAAGCGCTATGGCCAGAAGGATTACGTCAGCGCCGGTTGCGGCATGGGCTACGAAGCCACGATGTATTTGCTGCAGCGTGGTGTGCGCCTGACCGGCACCGACGGCTGGAGCTGGGACGCACCGTTTGTGCACACCGCCAAGGCCTACAGCGAGACCGGCAATGCCGGCCTGATCTGGGAAGGCCACAAGGCCGGCCGCGACATCGGCTACTGCCACATCGAAAAACTGCACAACCTGGAGGTGCTGCCCGGGCACGGGTTTTTCATAAGCTGCTTTCCGCACAAGATACGCGGCGCCTCGGCCGGCTGGACCCGGGCGGTAGCGATTTTTGACGACCGTTTGATGGCCTGAACCGGCGCTGCAGCGATGCTTGATTTCACCCATGACGCAACAGCCCGCTGCTGGCTGGCCTCGGCCCACGCCGCCAACACCGATTTTGCTATCCAGAACCTGCCGTTTGCGGTGTTTCGCCGCGCCGGTCAAGCGGAGGTCTGGCGCTGCGGCGTGGCGATTGGCGACCAAGTGATCGACCTGGCGGCGCTGGCTGCCGCCAATGTGCTGACCGGTGCCGCAGGCACGGCGGCGGCGGCCGGCGCGGCCCCGGCGCTGAACGACTTGATGGCCTGCGGCCCGGCAGCGTGGCGCGCCTTGCGCCACGCACTGTTCAATGGCCTGACAGAGGGCGCCGCTGCCGGGTCGCTGCGCGCGGCGATTGCCGCCACGCTGCTGCCACAGGCGCAAGCCGAGTACCAGCTACCGGCCCGCATCGGCAACTACAGCGATTTTTTCACCTCCATCCACCATGCCCGCAACGCCGGCCGGCTGTTCCGGCCGGGTGGTGAAGACCCGCTGACGCCCAACTTCAAATCACTGCCGATCGCCTACCACGGCCGGGCGTCCAGCATCGTCATCAGCGGCACACCGGTGCGCCGGCCGATGGGGCAGTTGATGCCGCCTGGTGCCAGCACGCCGGTGCATGCCGCCTGTGCCCGGCTGGACTACGAGCTGGAACTGGCGCTGTGGGTGGGTGTGGGCAATGCCCAGGGCCAGAGCGTGGCGCTGGCCGATGCGCAATCGCGGCTGTTTGGCATCGGCCTGCTCAACGACTGGTCGGCGCGTGATGTGCAGGCCTGGGAGAGCCAGCCGCTGGGGCCGTTTCTGGCCAAGAACTTTGCCAGCAGCGTGTCGCCCTGGGTGGTGACGATGGATGCGCTGGCGCCGTTTCGCTGTGCCTGGGGCCGCGAGGCCGGCGATGCCGCACCGCTGGCCTACCTGGACAGCCCGGCGCAACGCCAATCCGGCGGCCTGGACATCCAGTTGGAGGTGTGGCTGCACACCCCGGCGCGGCGCTCAGCGGGCGGTGCGCCGGTGCGCTTGTCGCGCACCACGTTTGCCCACCAGTACTGGACCGTGGCGCAGATGCTGGCCCACCACACGATGGGAGGCTGCAATCTGCAGCCAGGTGATCTGCTGGGCTCGGGCACGGTGTCCGGCCCGACACCCGCCGAAGCTGGCGCGTTGCTGGAGCTGACCCAGGGTGGCCGGGCACCGCTGCAATTGCCGCTGCGCGAGGGTGAGACCGAGTCACAGGCGTTTCTGGCCGATGGCGATGCAGTGACGATGCGCGCCTGGTGCGAGGCGCCGGGCGCGGTGCGCATTGGCTTTGGGACTTGTGAGGGCCAGGTTTTGCCGGCGCTGGCCTGATTGGGTCGGCGTTGGCGCACAGGGCGTCCGATAGACTCGGTGTACTTCACTGCCAAGCCACCGCCACCATGTCCTCCGTGACCGAAGCCAGCCTGATGGCTGCTCTCAAGACCGTTATCGACCCACTCACGGACAAGGATTTTGTCAGCGCCCGGCAGATCAAAAACCTGAAGATCGATGGCGACGAGGTGGCCTTCGACGTGGAGTTTGGCTACCCGGCCAAAAGCCAGCATGCGGCGCTGCGCCGCCAGTTCATCGCCGCCGCACGCAGCGTGGCCGG
>JANOBL010000340.1:0-12849 GCA_031411635.1 Betaproteobacteria bacterium | reverse complement strand
CCATCCGCCATGTCGCCCTTGCCACCTCCTTCCTGGAAACTCCTGACGGCCCTCTTGCTGCTGAGCCTGGTGCCAGTGGCGGCTGGCACGGTGCGGCTGGTGCGGATGGCCACAGGCGGCGTCATCACGCCCGAGAACGCGCGCTTCATGGCGATGCCTGTGCCCGTGGTCTTGCACATCGTCAGTGCCACCCTGTTTTGCCTGCTGGGCGCGTTTCAGTTCGACACAGCATTTCGGCGGCGTTTCCCAGCCCTGCATCGCGGCGCCGGCAGGGTGGTGGCGCCCTGCGGCATCGTGGCCGCGTTGACGGGCCTGTGGATGACCGCTGGGTATCCCATTCCGGCAGTACTGCAAGGCGACCTGTTGTACGGGGTGCGCATCGGGGTTGCCCTGTCCATGGCGCTGGCCATCGTCGTGTCGGTTCGTGCGGTGCTTCGACGCCGCATCGCCCAACACAGAGCCTGGATGGTGCGCGCCTACGCGCTGGGCCAAGGCGCCGGCACCCAGGTGCTCATCCTGTTGCCGGTGACATTGATCGCCGGCGCGCCGACACTCTTTTTCCGCGATGTCCTCATGGCTTCGGCCTGGGGCCTGAACCTGCTCTTCGCCGAATGGATCATTCGGCACCGCCTGCCATCCGTCTGAATTCACCAAGAGAGAGCCCCATGCGGAATTCGCTTCTGCTATTTTCTTCCGTCTCGCTGAGCGTGTTGCTCTGCTCCTGCGGATTCATGACCCCTGCTCAACAGTACGCCGGTGAGCGCAAGGACGTGTCCGAGATTGCAGTGATTCAGAGCTACCACGGCAGCCCCATGGGAGAGGAGTACCACGCCACGATTTCGGGCTACTCCTACAAGCCCGAAGCTGGCCCGTCGGTGGTCAAGCGTTTTGGTTTGGCGGGCTTCACCGACTACCCGCGAGAGATTCTGCTGAACCCGGGAAGCTATGCCCTCGAGCTGTACTGCTTCAAGTCGCTGACCAAACCCACGTTTCGACCCACCATGGAGATTGCGGTGAAGGCGGGCTACGCCTACACGGTGAAGTGCGACGCTTCAGGGGGCAAGGCATCCGTCTTTGTCAGCCAGGAAACGCGCACGCTTTAGCCGCTGTCGACGTTCAGGTACATCCGGTCGATGCACTCGCTCTCGAGCACGACGTGCTCGCGCAAGACTTCGCAGACGCTGTGTGGCAATTTCATCGCCGGCTCCGGTCGTCCACGGGGTCTTCGGACCCCATCGAGCTTCGAGCTCCAACTACGTCTGGGCCTGGCCCAGACGGCTCGACCGGAGCCACCTTACACCGCAGCACCCGCCGCCGCCAGCACGCCCGTATCACTTGTCGGTCTGAGGCGGAGCCTCGTTAGATTTGGCCCGTTTTGGGGCCTCACGCGGGTGCCATTCATTTCGTCAACACCCTCTCAGGTCCATCGCTGTGCACCCGCCCGCGGTTTGGGCTGTCGGCGATCGCGGTAGGGATGCCGGTTACCCGGCCTACCCGCGCAGATCCATGCGTGCCCGGTTCGCGCATACGGCTCCTGCCTTGGGTGTCTGACGGCGATCCGCTCTTCTGGCCAAGCGTGAAGCACGTGGGGCGGCGGCAGCCACTCGGCGGCCAGCCGACCCATCCTCGCCCATGTCATGCGGTCCCTTTGACTCAGCCGCTTCAGCGAGCGCCGCCACGGAGGTCCAGAACATGGTGCCGGTTCGCCGCCTCGGAAGCGCCTTGATCTCTGGCGATCGGTCGACTTGATCGGCGGCGTCAGGTACCGGCTTCACTTCCCCAATCCGGCAGCAGCGACTGGATGCGACAAATAGTCATCGTCGGCACTGTGTTCCCTTGCGTGCGGGCAGGACCGGCTGTCGAGCGACCACAGTGCGTCGTGTTGCGAACAGGGTCAATCGAGAAGCGTTGACAAGGGGTGCAAGCGCAGTACATTTAACGCTGTTGATTTAACAGTGTGAAATTAATGAGACCCGTACTGACCGACGAAGAGGTGGCAGCGTTCCGCGCTGATGTCTGCCGTGTGGCCGAGGTGTTGTTCGCACGTCATGGCGTCGAGGGCGTCACGATGCGACAGATCGCCACGGAGCTGGACTGCAGCTCGACCACCGCCTACCGCTACTTCAAGAACAAGGAAGAAATCCTGGTGGCGGTGCGCGCCAGCGCCTTCAACCGGTTCTGCCAAGTCATCGAGGAGGCCACGCGCTCAAGCCCGGACCCGCGGAAGGGCGCCCGCAACGTCGGTCAGGCCTACCTGGACTTCGCGCTGGAGCACCCGGACGCCTACCGAATGATGTTCGACATCAGCCACGCGGAAGTGATGGTTCATGCGGAACTGGCCGAGGCTTTGGCGCGCGCCCGCCGCAGCATGGTGGCGTACGTGGCCCCACTGATTCACGAGGGCATTCTGCGTGGCGATGCACAGGCGTTGGGGCAGATGCTCTGGGCGGCAGCGCACGGCCTCGTGATGCTGCGGCTGTCGGGGATCGTGACCGACGACAGCGAACTGCGGCAACTCCACGAAACGACCATGTCGGCCCTGGTGCGCGGCGCCCATCAGACCGTGCCCGGCACACAGGGTGACCGCCCACAGCGCGGCATTGGCGCCCTGGAACTCTCGAATCCCACCCCCGTTCGCAAGGCGACACGAAAAACCCCATGAACGCCAACCCGCAGAGACCCACCCTGCACAACGTCCTCGACCCCCACCAAGGAAAGACCATGCACCACTCATTCAAGTCGCGTCGCGCCGTTGCCATCGCGGTCGCTCTGATGCTCAGTGCGGCGTCCTCCATGGCGCAGGCTGCGCCGCAGCCGCCGCCGGAGGCCACCGATCCCGTCAAGCTGGAACTCATGAAGGGATTCCCGCCGCCGCCGGACAAGACCGTCAAGCTGTCGACCTTGCAGAACTTCCCCAACGGCCGGTGGGCGTTCCATCACTTGCGCGAGCTGGGGCCAACGGTGCAGGTCTGGCGCGGCGACGAGGCGCCGTCCGTGCTGCGTGAAGCGCCGCAGCAGATGGACACGCTCAGGTTCGAGGACGACAAGGGCGCCAACATCAGCTCCGCCGACTGGCAGCGCACGACCTACACCGACGGCCTGCTGGTGCTGCACAAGGGCGCGATCATCTACCAGAAGACCTACTCCGGCATGGCGGCGCACGAGCCACACTCGCTGTGGTCGATGAGCAAGTCGTTCACGGGCTTGCTCGCGACGATCCTGATCAAGGAAGGGGTCATCGACCCCAATGCCCTGGTGTCGAAGTACCTGCCCGAGCTGAAAGACAGCGCATGGGCAGATGCCACCGTGCAACAGACGCTAGACATGACCACCGGCGTCGCGTACAGCGAGAACTTCCGCGACCCCAAATCCGGCATCTTCCAGTACCTGTTTGCCGCCGGGCTGGTGCCCGCGTCGCCCACATACACCGGGCCCCGGACCATTCCCGACCTGCTGGTGACGATCAAGAAACAAGGCGAGCACGGCGCGGGATTCAAGTACAAGACAGTCGACACCGAGGTCATGGGCTGGCTGCTGCAGCGCGTGACGGGCAAGAGCTACGCCAAGTTACTGTCGGAACGACTCTGGTCGCGCATCGGTGCGCAAGACGACGCCTATGTCTGGGCCGACCCCACCGGCACGCAACTCACCAGCATCGGCTTCAACGCGACGCTGCGCGACCTGGGCCGCGTGGGCGAGACCCTGCGCATGTCGGGCCGCTCGAGCGGCCGGCAGGTCATCCCGGAAAGCGTCATCGCGGAGATCCGCAAGGGCGGCGACATTGAGAAGTTCAAGGCCAACGGCCAGGCGATGCGCGCGGGCTACTCGTATCACAACCAGTGGTGGATTCCGCACGACCGCGACGGCAGCTTCGAGATGAAGGGACTGAACGGGCAGCACATGCACATCAACCCGGCGGCCGAGCTCGTGATCATCAAGCTCTCGTCCCACCCCGCAGGTGACACGAGCTTCACGCACAACCTTGACCGGCGTGCGTTTGCTGCCATCGCTGCGGCGCTGCGCGCGCAGTGAGGGGCCGGCGATGCGCTGCCACAACGACTCGCCCACCATCGACGCGCCCGGCGCCGGCATGGGCTTCAGTGACTGGACCGAAGCAAGGAGTGTGTTCGATGCCATCGAGCGCACGCAGAGGCGCTGCGGCGGCAAGTCAGCCATCACCTTCATCGGCACGGACCCCGAAGCACCGCCGCGCAAGCTCAGCTACACCGAACTGCTGGCCGGGATCGCGCGCACGGCGAATGCGCTGCGGTCGTTGGGCTTGCGGCGTGGCGCCGTGGTGGCCTACATGCTGCCGTCGCTGGTCGAAACCCAGCTCGTGCTGTGGGGCGCAGCCACAGCGGCCACGGCACTGCCGCTCAACCCGCTGCTCAACGTGGAGGAAATCGCCAGCCTGTGCCGGGCCGCCGGGGCCAAGGCGCTGGTGGCGCTCGGCCCCTTGCCGGGGACGGAAATGTGGGGCAAGGCCAAGCAGGTCAAAGCGCTGGTGCCAGCGATCGATGTGCTGATCCAGGTGGGAGCTGAGAAGGACAACAGTGAGCCGGATGCTCAATTGCTGGCGGACCTTCTGCGCGCGAGTCCAGCGCAACTGACGTTCTCGGACTTGCCCGGGCTGGACGATGTCGCCGCATACTTCCACACAGGCGGCACGACGGGTGCGCCAAAGCTGGTCGTCCACACCCATCGCAATCAGTTGGCTGCGGCCTACGGCGGTGCCTGGGCCGCAGGTGCGGGCACCGGCGACGTGCTGGTCAACGGCTTGCCGATGTTCCACGTGGCCTCCGCGATCTTCTGCAGCCTGGCCATGTTCGTTGCCGGCGCTGAGATCGTGATCCTGTCGCCAGCCGGGTTTCGCAACCCCAGGATCGTCGCCGACTTCTGGCGCATCGTGGAACGCACCGGGACCACCATTGTCGGCGGCGTGCCCACGGCGCTCTCGGCCTTGGTGAAGGTCGATCCACAAGGTGCGGACTTGAGCCGCGTGCGGGTCAACTTCTGTGGGGCGTCCCTGCTTCCCCGCCCTGTCGCCGAGCAGATGGAGCGGCTGACGGGCAAGCCGGTGCGCGAGGTCTATGGCATGACCGAATGCGGCGGCGTGATCTGCGTCGACCCGGTTTCGCGTCCACGGGTCATCGGGTCAGCGGGCTGCCCGATACCGTTCTGCGAAGTCGAGGCGCGGCCACCGGATAACACGAGCCTCTCTAGCCGGCCCTGCATGCCGGGCGAGCCAGGCATGCTCGTGGTTCGCGGGCCCAATGTGACGCCGGGCTACAAGGACGCTGCGCAGTCCGCCACCCTCTTCACCGCAGACGGCTGGCTGATCACCGGAGACGTGGGTTATATCGACGCGACAGGTCGGGTGTTCATCACCGGACGGGCCAAGGACCTGATCATCCGCAGCGGCCACAACATCGACCCCGCCGTCATCGAAGAGTGCCTGATGCGGCACCCAGCGGTGGCCGACGCCGGCGCCGTGGGCATGCCGGACACTTACGCGGGCGAAGTGCCGGTGGCCTACGTCACCTTGCGCCCAGGCGCTTGCGTGACTGAAGACGAGTTGCTGGTTTTCGCGAAGGCCAACATCAGTGAGCCCCCCGCGCTCCCGAGGCAGCTCTTCTTGCTGGACCAACTGCCGCTGACGGCCGTGGGAAAGATCTACAAGCCCGCGCTGCGGCAGGACTGCACGCGACGGCACTTGCTGGAGGTGCTGCAGGGTGAACCCATCGCAGCCTTGGCCGTGCGCGAGGAACCCGGCCGGGGCCAGGTTGTGTGCATCGAGTTGGCGGTTGCAGACGAAGGTTCCGCCCGGGAAACGCGTCAGCGCATCGCTGCCGGGCTGGAGGGGTATCTGTTCGCGCTCGAGTGGGCAGCATCACGCCCGATCACGCTGGAAGCAGCGCCATGATTGCAGCTACCGCAGAGCCGATCCAGTTCTACTTCGACTTCATTTCGCCGTTCGGCTATTTCGCAAGCCTTCGCATCGACGAACTGGGCAGACGCCATGGCCGCGAGGTGGAGTGGACGTCGATGCTGGTGGGCGTGAGTGTCCTCAAGGTGATGGGCATCCCGGCCATCGTCGACCTTCCGCTGAAAGGCCCCTATGTCGTCAACGACGCCCGGCGCTACGCCCGGCAGCATCGGGTGGCCTTCGAACGCCCCGACTCGTCTGCGACATCGCGGCCCGTGGAAGCCGGACGCGCCTTCGCCTGGGCCAAGGAGATGGATCCTGCGGCTGCCAAGCGGCTCGCCGGTCTGATCTACAGCAGCTACTTCGTTCGTTGTCTCGACATCGCGAAGGACAGCGTGCTGAGCACCTGCGTGAGCGAGGCCGGGCTGTCGTGGCAGGCCTTCGAAGCGGCCCGCGCGGAAGGATCTCCGGCTGCGCTGCTCCGGCGCAACGTCGACGAATCGATCAGGCACGGCGTGTTCGGCTCACCCTTCTTCACCGTGGATGGGGAGCCGTTCTTCGGTGTGGAGAAGCTGCCGGTCGTCGAAGAGTGGCTCGCCACTGGCGGGTGGTGATTGCAGGCTCCGCACAGGTTCAATGTGCAAGGTCGCCCGACCGAGACTTGCTCACACTTGCATCTTCAATGCCCGGCAATCAGGTGCCCACGATGTCAATCGCCACACAGAACAAAGAACTGCTGACTCAATTTCTTGAGGAAGTCTGGAATGCCGGAAACGTCGATCTGTCCGACCAGTACGTGGCGCCGAGGTACACGATTCACCACGATCCTGGTGATCCGTGGGAAAGGCAGGAACTCGATCTTGCTGGATTCAAAGAGCGCGTACGCCTCTCGCGGGCGCTATTTCCGGACCAAAGCGTCGCCATTCAAGACGTTCTTGCCGAGGCGGACAGGGTCATGATCACCTGGCTGTGGAGCGCCACGCACAGGGCAGACATCCTGGGCTTTCCCGCCACAGGCAACACCGTCAGGATGTCCGGGGCCATCGTCTACTTTGTCAACGGCGGGCGACTGGCGGGCCACTGGCAAATCACAGATCGTCTCGGCGTCTATGGGCAGCTCCGTCAGGGACTGGCGAGCGCGTAGCTTGTGCCGCACACCTCTTTGTGCCATCGGATCGCCGTCGGCGGCCCCTGAATTCAACCACCGTGCACTCACCAGGCATCCTCGACATGACCTCCTCCGACAGAGCCGACTGGCTCATACCCGCCGGGCTGGTGGCACTCAGTGCCATCCCAACCGTTGCCGGCATCTTCCGGGTGCTGCAGCTCGCCGCCGGCGCGGAGATCACGCCCGAAAACGCGCGATTCTTCGTGGCGCCCTTGCCCGTCGTGCTGCACATCTTCGGCTCGGTGATCTTCTGCGTCTTCGGTGCGTTCCAGTTCTCTCCCGGCTTGCGCCGCCGCTTCCCCAACTGGCATCGTGGGGCAGGCCGTTGGCTGGTCCCGTGCGGCCTGCTCGCCGCGCTTGCGGGCGTGTGGATAGCGCAGTTCTATCCGCCTGGCATCGACCCGCCGGCCAGCTTCGACGGCCCGGCCGTCTATGCGATCCGGCTCGTTGCGGGCTCGGCCATGGCCATGTCCCTGTTTGCCGGTTTTGCTGCCATCCGAAGGCGCGACATACCGAGCCACCGCGCCTGGATGTTGCGCGGTTACGCGCTCGGCCTGGGCGCAGGGACGCAGGTTGTGACTCATCTGCCTTGGTACTTGCTGCCGGACATTCAAGGGGAACTTGCAAGAACCTTGCTCATGGCAGCGGGCTGGGGCATCAACCTTACCGTGGCCGAGTGGTCGATCTCGCGCCAACGCGGCGGACCGTCGTGTTGATGGCCCACGCCATGCCCAAAGAACCCGCCAACAAAGCAAAACGATGGTGGTCTTCCATCACGCGCGCCGTGCGGCCGGCAATGGAGACCCGGGCAATCGCTCGCCCGGACCCGATGCCCGTTCACAGAATTGACAAGCCCAAGCGGAGAACTGAAATGGGTCGCCTGAAAGCCTTCTCGATAGTCACGCACTCGAGTCCAACCACCGAACACCACCATGATCTGGAACACCCCATGACCTGCCTTCTTCGTCGCATCCTGGCCTCGCTGGCCACCCTGCTCGTCGCAGCACACGCGCACGCCTACGAGGCCGGCTGGATGCAGATCCAGGCGGCTGGTGCCACCCCGGATGCGCCCACGACGACGGTCGCTCTGTTCTACCCGACGATGGCCGCGCCGCGCGCCATCGCGATGGGGCCATTTGCGCTCGACGTCGCCATCGGCGGCAAACCTGTCGACAAGGTCAAGGCGCTGATCCTGCTCAGTCACGGCATCGGCGGCACCGAGCTCGGGCACAGCGTGCTGGCGCAAGCCCTCGCCCGGAACGGCTATCTGGTCGCCGCACTCCGTCATCCCGGCGACAACTGGCAGGATCGGTCTCTGATCGAGAAGAGCTCCGAGCGCTACTTCGACGAGCGGCCGCAGCAAGCTTCCCGGGTCATCGACGCGATCCTGGCCGATCCAGCGTGGAAGGACCGGATTGCGACCGATGGCCAGGGGCCGCGCGTGGGTGCGCTTGGACACTCGGCCGGCGGCTACACGGTGCTGGCGTTGGCAGGAGCCAGGCCGGATTTGTCCCGAGTGAGGAAGCACTGTCTGGCCGAAGCATCCGAAGACCCGATCTTCTGCGGTTTGGGCCGCTCAGGGGACGCGACGCCGCCGTTACCAGCGGCGACGCCCTCGCTCAAGGACGATCGCGTTCGGGCGATCGTCGCAATGGCCCCGGCGGGTGTGGTGCTCACCGCCGAATCGCTCGCCACGGTTCGGTCGGCGACCCTGGTCTACCTGGCAGCGCTCGATCGTTTCCTGGTGCCGCGATTTCATGCCGAATGGGTCGCCAGCAATCTGCCCGCACCAAACCTGCGTCGGGTGCCCAACGCCTGGCACTTCGCCTTCATGGACACGCCCAGCATGCCCCTCCCCAGCCCGGACGGCGACGTCGCCGCAAACCCGCCGGGTTTTGATCGCGATGCGTTCCTGAAGCAGCTCGCTGTCGAAATCACGGCTTTCTTCGACAAGACCTTCTAGCTGGTATGTCCCGTGTGATGGACAAGATCGAGAAAAGCGGCTGGGTCTGCCCGCCGTGAGGTTTTGATCGGCCCGGCAGCGCGTGGGCAATGCAGGCACCACAACCAGGGCGTGACCGGCCAAGCCGCTGTCGAGATTCTTTACGTCGACTTCGCACAGGCCGTCCGACAAGGTTTGCAACGGGCGGAATGGGGTCCACCGGCGGCCGATGTCGGTCCGGCCAATTCCCCCGTCCCGCTGGTTGCCGTGAGAGTGAAACAAGGCCTGGCGCGGCAAACGGGTCCGATGTGCGACACCACGTTCCGGGGGGTGGTCGCGGCAGGCAAAGTGCGGCTATGGGCACGGTTTTCGCTACCTCTGTTCACCATCCCTTGTTCAGGGGGGGCAGAGCGGCCTTGTCCGGGCGCGTCGGCAAAAAACGTTTCTAGCACAAAGGATTGATCATGACGTTGATTCGAGTATTGATGGCCTGGCTGGTGATCACCTGTGGTTCATTGGTGGCGCCGCCGGCCGAGGCCGCCGTGATCTGCAGTTTTGGCGGCAGCGGCAGCAGCGGCACCGACTGCTTGGGACATGGCTGGACTGTCGGCAGCGGGGGCTGGGGCATCCCCGGCATCGGCGCTGGCGTCAGGCCCTTTTTGGGCAACGAGACAGCGACCGATTTCCACTTCCATTGCCTGACCGGCTGTGGCCAGATCCAAAACGGCGCTTTTGACGACACGAGATTCTCGCTGTCCCCTTTTGGCACGACGTTTTGGAATGAAACCTTGAACGGTGCAGCGGATACGATTGATTTTGTATCGTCGCCCGGGCCCGCCGATGACCTGACACCGGGCCGAAATTTCTTTGTCAACATCACGACGAATATCAACCTGTCGACCTTCAGCTTTGAAGCGTCGTGGACCAATGACCAGGTGTCGGTGCCCGAGCCCGCGTCTGTCGCGCTGATCGGTATTGCGCTGGCCGGCCTGGCTTTGACCCGCCACCGGTTGTGCAAACCGGTTTGACGGGAGATTGATTGCTGCGGCGCAACCGGTTCTCGGTTGCGCCGGCCGCACACTACAGCGGCGCCCGCCCAATTCCCATCACGCGTCGATACCACTCGTGGAAGTGCTGCATGCCGTCTTCCATCGGGCTTTGATAGGGACCGGCTTCATCATCGCCGCGCTCCACCAGCGCCTTGCGGCCGGCGTCCATGCGCAGCGCAATCTCGTCGTCCTCGACACAGGTTTCCATGTAGGCGGCCTGCTCGGCCTCGATGAACTTGCGCTCAAACGCCGCAATCTCCTCGGGGTAATAAAACTCCACCATGTTGATGGTTTTCTGCGGCCCCTTGGGATACAGCGTGCTCACCACCAGCACATGCGGATACCACTCCACCATGATGTTGGGGTAGTAGGTGAGCCAGATCGCGCCCTGCTTGGGTGGTGCACCGTTGCCCAGCGCCAGCACCGCCTCGTGCCAGCGTTTGTAGGCCGGGGAGCCGGCCTGGCGCAATGAATCGTTGATGCCCACCGTCTGCACCGAGTGGTGGCGGCTGAACTCCCATTTCAGATCGCTGCAGCTCACAAACCGGCCCAGCCCGGGGTGGAACGGGCCGACGTGGTAATCCTCCAGGTAGACCTCGATGAAGGTCTTCCAGTTGTAGTTGCACTCGTGCAGGTGCACCTTGTCCAGCACATAGCCGGTGAAATCCAGGTCGGCCCGGGGCCCCACCTGGCCCAGCTCGGCGGCAATATCGCGGCCGTTGTCCTCAAACACCATGCCGTTCCAGGTGCGTGTGGGGTAGTTGTTCAGGTGCAGGCAGGGGTCGTGCTCAAACAGCGGTGCACCCAGCAGCTTGCCGTGCAAGTCGTAAGTCCAGCGGTGCAGCGGGCACACGATGCTGCCGCTGGCGGCGCCCCGGATGCTGCCCCGGCCGCGCAGCATCAAGGCCTGGCGGTGCCGGCAGACGTTGCTGATCAGCTCAACCCCTTGCGGCGTGCGCACCAAGGCGCGGCCCTCGCCCTCTTGCGGCAGCGCGTAAAAATCACCCACCTCGGGCACTGACAGCGCGTGCCCCAGGTAGCGGGGCCCATGCTGAAAGATCAGCTCCAGCTCGCGACGAAACAGCTCGTCGGAGAAATAGGTGGTGACGGAGAGTTGCGAGCGGGCCGAAACGTCGTCAAGACGTTCGCGCGCAAGAGCTTCGAGACGGATGCTCAGGTTCGACATGATCCCCGGGATCTCCAGCATGGATGTCAAAAACCCCCCACCCGGTGGCCCCGCGGATGGGCATGATCAATCGTGATGAAAACGGCCACCCATGGGGCAGCCGAGCTTTGAATTGTAGCCGCCGGCTGTGGCGGGCCAGCGACAGCAGGTGACTAAAATCAGCTTCCCCCTGGTTTTGATCGCGCCGCCTGAAGTCCACCCCATGACCGCCACTGCGCCCCCCGCCGCCCAACCCGCCCGCTACGAAGACGCGCTGTCCGAGCTGGAGCGGCTGGTGCAGGCGATGGAAGGCGGCGCCTTGCCGCTGGATGGCCTGCTGGACAGCTACCGCCGGGGGGCGGAGTTGCTGGCGTTTTGCCGTGCCCGGCTGCAGGCGGTGGAAGACCAGGTCAAGCTGCTGGAAGATGGCCAGCTCAAGGATTGGACCGGCGAATGAACAACGGCGCCTTTGACGCCTGGGTGCGCGACGAGCTGCAGCGGGTGGAGCAGGCGCTAGCGCAGTGGGTGCCGGCCGAAGCCCCCGCCGGCCTGGGCGAGGCGATGCGCTACGGCGTGCTGGATGGCGGCAAGCGGCTGCGGCCGCTGCTGGTGCGCGCCGCCTGCGAGGCGGTGGATGGTGATCTGGCAGCGGCTTTGCGGGCCGCGGTGGCGGTGGAACTGATCCATGCCTACTCGCTGGTGCATGACGACATGCCTTGCATGGACAACGACGTGTTGCGCCGTGGCAAGCCCACGGTGCATGTGCAGTTTGGCGAGGCCGGCGCGATGCTGGCGGGTGATGCGATGCAGGCACTGGCGTTTGAGGTGTTGACCCCCGGTTGCGCCGAGGCCGACATCCCGCCGGTGCTGCAAGCCCGCTTGTGTGGCCTGCTGGCACGTGCCGCCGGCCATGCCGGCATGGCGGGGGGCCAGGCGATTGATCTGGCGTCCACCGGCAAACCCCTTAACGAAGATTGTTTGCGCGACATGCACCGCCGCAAGACCGGCGCGCTGCTGCAGGCCAGCGTGCTGATGGGGGCCGTCACCGGCGCCTGCAGCGCCACCGCCTGGGCCGCATTGAGCGACTTTGGCGCCGCGCTGGGCCTGGCCTTCCAGGTGGTGGATGACATCCTGGACGTGACCCAGGCCTCCGACAAGCTGGGCAAGACCGCCGGCAAGGATTTGGACGCCAACAAGCCCACCTATGTGACCGTGCTGGGCCTGGACGAGGCGCGCCGCCAGGCTGCTGCGCTGCACACCCAGGCGCTGGACGCCCTGGCCCGCAGCGGCCTGGCCTCGGCCAGCCACCTGCGCCTGCTGGCCGACATGGTGGTCGACCGCGAAAGTTGAGACAAACCCGATGCCCTCTGCCCTGCTCGACACCATCAACGTCCCGGCCGACCTGCGCCGGCTGTCGCGCGGCGAGCTTGGCCGCCTGGCCGGCGAGCTGCGCAACTTTGTGCTCGGCAGCGTCTGCAAGAGCGGCGGCCATCTGTTGTCCTTCCTGGGCACGGTGGTGCTGACGGTGGAGCTGGACTATGTGTTCATCACCCCGCACGACCGCATCGTCTGGGACGTGGGCCACCAGTCTTATCCGCA
>JANOBL010000339.1:0-2118 GCA_031411635.1 Betaproteobacteria bacterium | reverse complement strand
GATTTTCGTCGGCGATGCCACGATGAGCCCCTACGAGATATTGCAGCCCGGCGGCAGCGTGGAATACAACAACGAAGAGCCCGGTGCCGAGTGGATCCAGCGCCTGACGAATGCGTTTCCAAAATACGCGTGGATCAACCCCGAGCCGCAAGGGGTGTGGCAATACCGGCAAAGCATTTCGGTGGTGCAGCAGCTTGTCAACCAGCGCATGTTTCCGCTGACATTGGCGGGGCTGGAAGGGGCCATGCGCCTGCTGACCAAGTGATTTGGCAACGGTGACCCAGGCGCTGCGCTGGCGCCATCCGGGCGCGCTTTGGTGGCTGAATCGGTGGCCGCTTGTGCTGGCTTTTGCGGTGCTGAACAGCGGCTGTGCGCTGCTGCAGCCCACGCCGGCAGCCGCCGTGCCAACCGGCCCGGTGATCGGCCTGCGGCTGGTGGTGGACGCCCCGACCGCGCTGCGCCCGCTGCTGGAAAAAAACCTGGATCTGGCACGTTTGCAAGACCTGCACAGCGACGAGGCCATCGACGACAGCGAATGGCAACGCCTGGTGGCCGCCGCGCCGGCCCAGGCGCGGGATCTGCTGCAGACCGAGGGTTACTTCGACGCCCAGGTCAGCGTGCAGCGCACGGTGGACAGCAGCAGCGGCAAGCCGGTGCAGCAGGTGCAACTGCAGGTGCTTCCCGGCCCACGCACCGTGGTGGCCGGTGTGCTGATCGAGACCAGCGGCGAGATCCAGGCCCGCCTGGCGCGCAACGAGGCCGAAGCCCTGGCCTTGAGCCTGCAGTTGCCTGGCACCGGCACGCTGCGCCCTGGCCTGCCGTTTCGCAACCGCGATTGGGCCGACACCAAGCAGCAACTGATCGCCAAGCTGCGGGCCGCAGGTTATGCCAGTGCCAGCCTGGCGGACAGCCAGGCCGACATTGACGCGCCCAAGCAGCGCGCCGAGCTGCGGGTGCAGCTTGCCAGCGGGCCGCTGTACCTGGCCGGGCCGCTGCAGATCACCGGGCTGAAGCACCACGATGCCAGCACGGTGCAAAACCTGGCCGGCTTTGATCCCGGCGCCCCGCTGACCGAAACCCGCTTGCTGGACTACCAGGACCGGCTGCAAAAAGCCGGGCTGTTTGAATCGGTCAACGTGGCGTTTGACCCCGATCCGGCCAACGCCGCCGCCACGCCGGTGCGGGTGCGCCTGAGCGAGCTGCCTTTGCAGCAGGCCACCGTGGGCCTGGGTATCAGCGGCAATACCGGCCCACGCGCCACCGTGGAGCACACCCACCGCCGGCCGTTTGGTGCGGCGGTCACAGCGCACAACAAGATCGAATGGGGCCGCGACAGCCAAAGCTGGGCCGGTGATTACCAAACCCACCCGGGCGTTGGCTTTTACCGCAACCTGCTGGGCGTGCAGGTGGAGCGCATCCGCAGCAGCACCGATGTGGTGTTGTCGCAGCGCTTGCGGCTGGGCCGCACGCAAGACACACCGCGCATCGAGCGGCTGTATTTCATCGAATGGCTGCGCTCCAAACAAAGCGATGTGGCTTTGACGGCCGGCACCACGGCCAGCGTGACGCCCAGTACCGCCAGCGCAATCAGCGGCAACTACAACTGGGTGTTTCGGGAGCTGGACAGCGTGCTGCTGCCCACCCGGGGCTTCACGCTGTCGCTGCAGGCCGGCGCCGGCCAGGCCACCAGCGTGGGCGGTGCCAGCGGCGCGTTTTCAAGGCTGTACGGCCGGCTCACCGGCTACCTGCCGCTGGGCCAGACCTGGTACGGCCAGGCCCGGGTGGAGGCCGGCCAGATCTTCAAGGCCGACAACGTGACCGTGCCCGACGCGCTGGGCTTTCGCGCCGGTGGCGACGACTCGGTGCGCGGCTACGCCTACCGTGAACTGGCGCCCACCGATGCCAGCGGCGGCACCATCAGCGGTGAACGCCTGCTCACCGCCAGCGTGGAAGTGGCGCGGCCCATCGTGCCCAGCATGCCGTCGCTGTGGGGTGCGCTGTTCATCGACGCCGGCCGCGCTGTCAACGACTGGCGCGGCTTCAGCCCCGCCTGGGGTTATGGCGCCGGCCTGCGCTGGCGCAGCCCCATCGGCCCGCTGCGCATCGACCTGGCCTGGG
>JANOBL010000338.1:0-3297 GCA_031411635.1 Betaproteobacteria bacterium | reverse complement strand
CAGCACCAGCACCAGCGCCGCCAAACCACCTTTGACGGTGCGTTTGTCTTTGCCGATCACCAGCCCGATCGCGGTCACCACCACCATCATCAGGGCAAATGGAAAATCATAGGCAAAACCATAAGCCAGCCGGTGTGGATTCATCACACTGAATAACACCCAGCCCAAGGCGCCGTAAAACGGCCGACGAAATGCCGTCAAGGCCAGCGTGACGCCGAAGCACAGAATCAGGATGTCGCGCATGACAAGGCTTTCGAGTCAGCAGTCAGCAGCAGGGCGGCAACGGGATGCAACGACGCATGGCGAAAAAGATGCAATTTCATGCAATGGTTTTGGTGTAACAGACTACTAGGGGCTGTTGCCACTCGCGGCCGGCGCAACCGGCTCAGCCCATTGTCCTTTTGCCACCAGCTTTTTCTTCAAGTCATCACGTTCCACGCCGAGTGCAATCGCAATATGAGCCTGGGCCAGCGCAGCATCGTAGCGCCCGGCCTGAAAATACATCAAACCCAAGTTGTATTGAGTTAGCGGGTTGTCTTTGGCGATGCTGCGAACATAATCGATCTGGGTGACCGCTTCGTCGGACCGGTTGGTGCGAACAAGGTAATCCGCAAAGATCAAGCGCGCCACCGTGTCGTCGGCGCGGAAGCGCAGGGCACGCTCAAAATAGCAATCGATCGAGAGCTCCAAATTGGGCGGCGTTTTGGATTTCATCTTCTCGCCATACCGAATGATCGCGTACAGTGCTCGATGATGGTTTGGAAATGCGTGCAGCGTATAGGCCAGATGTCCTGGAACGTTGGGGCCGTTGTGGTCGGGTATCAGTTGCTCGATCGCGGCGGTAAAGTGGTGTTTCTCGACAATCGGCAGCGCATGGCGGTCGCTGCGGTAGTCGAACGGGCCGTAGTGCGTTTGCAATGTGCCGCATCGGCTTTCCTGGGCCTGCACAGCCGGTACCCATACCAGCCCGGCAAACAACAGCAGGGCGATGACCCGGGGGATTGAGGCAGGCATGCGATTCATATCGTGACCAAGCTCGCAAAGTGAGTGCAGAAGAGGCTCGAACCCATCGGAGGAAAAACGTTGTGACCGTGTGCCTGCCGCAAAGTTTCGCCGCCTGCACATGATTGACCGCGCACTCAGCGCAGGGCGGCACGCCCGCGCGCGGGGTGAAGCCACCGCCGCTGCCATGCCTGAGCCAGGCGCTATTCTCGCTCCAAGCGGGCTTCTGGCCTGAGCCCGGGTTGTTGCATTTGTTACGGGCCTGCGCCACGTCACGGCGCCGCGGCCGGTTGCAGCGCCGCCGTGGCACCCGTGCCGTCGACCGGCAAGCGCGCCGGGGCCGGCGCAAATCGATTGAGCGGCTTTTATCTTGTCATGTACCGATGCACCTTCAGGGTGATGTCATGGTACCTGCGGCCCCCTAACATGCGCTCAAGCATGCGTCCTGTCATGGACAGCAGGCGTCGTTTCCGCAGTGCGCCAGCGCTGGTGCCTGAGGGCATGGCAATTTTTTCCATGGCGGCCAGCGTCTGGTTGAACCTGTCGCCAGTGACCGATGATACTTCACCAGCACGCTTGATTCCAATAAAGTAAAGGTCATTGGAATAGCGCGGTATTACAAACCCGCAATGTTCAAAATGAACGTCCAACGACAAGCGTTTGCGGAAGTCGCCCTCTGACAGGTTGGCGTAGTAGTCGGAGAAGCCGAAGGATGCCGTGAGCGAAGCCTCCGCGCTGCGCCTCACCGTGCCGTGCTCAATGCGCCCTGGTGCTCCGCAACTCATGATGAACAGGCCACCCGGCCGTAACATTCTTGTCATGTTGACAAAGGTTTCGAGCCAATATTTGTTGTGCTCGAAACATTCACAACTGACAACCGTGTCGATGGAATTGGTCGGCATATCAAGATCCTGGCCCTGGCAAACAAGATCAATACCGGGTCCGGACGTGATATCAGCCCCTGTGTAATCACAGCCCAAAAAAAATTGGCGCACGCTCCCGGTAACGTCCCAACTACCGACCTCAAGCACCTTGACGTTATTGAAGAATTCAGGCAACGCGTCTTTGGCCAGCCTGAAAAATTCAAGCTGTTGGAAATGAGCCATACTTTTAATCCCAGTTAAATAAAATCATAGCCGATTCGAGCCAGATAATCTCCAGGCAGCAACTGGCGTTTATGACCAGGTTTCTCCCTGTAAGTTTTATCATCAAAATCATCGCTGTCACGCGGCGCTGGCAGATTGTGCGCCCGCCCGCAAAGCGTGCAAAGCCTGGGCGGTGGCAACCACCGCTCTGGCAAACGCCGGCATCGAGAATGAGTCCAGAAAGGTCTGGTAGGCGTTGTTGGCCAAGCGCTGGCCCAAGGCCGGGTCGGCCACCAGGCGGCGGATGTTTTGCTGGATATCGTCGGCATTGCCGCTTTCAACCAGCAAGCCGTTCCAATCGTGCTTGACATAATGCCCGATGGTGGCCGTTCGGGTGGTGACGATGGGTTTTCGCAAAGCCATCGCCTGGATGATCACCATTTGCCCGGCCGAAATGTCGTCGACGGCGATCGGGACTACCACGATGTCGGCGCCGCGCAGTTGTTCCAGGTATTCGGCCGCAAAGCAGTGGTCGAGGATCTGGATGTTGGGCGTCAGCGGCGCACCGGCCAGCGCAGCCTTGTTGTCGCAGATGATGCGCAGTGGGTGGTTGATGCCGGAAAATGCTGCGCAAAGGGTTCCGTAATCACGCCCGGAACGCCCGGCACTGAGGGCGTAACTGCTGCCGGGGACCCGAAAGGCAGCATCGGTCTGATGCCCTTGGACATTCAATCCCAGCGGTACAAAGCGCAGTAGTTGCGGGCAGCCAAACTCGTCTGCATATTGCGTCACCTCGATTTCAGAATGGCAAATGATGCCGTCCATGCGCTGCAGCAGGGCCGTGAAATAGCGTTTGCGCAACCACGACAGCAGCCAGCCCTTGCGTTTGGTGTAGATAAAACCCAGCAGCACGATCGAATAGCGACGCCGCACCAGCGCGCGCGCCAGCAGAAACAGCAGCGCCTGCAGGTGCGAGACCGGGATCACGATGTCGGGTCGGCCGCTGCGGCTGCGCCAGAGCGACCAGCGCACCGATTTCAATGAGTACCAGACCAGCTTGGGGATGCGCAGCAGCAGCAATTGGGCGCGGTGCTGATAGCTGAAATCCAGCTCGCGGGTGTAGACCTCGTGAGCGATGCCGGACTCGGCCAGCGCATGCACAAAGGGTGTGTTGGACGCATCGTCGGTGTAGGTGAAAAAAAAATGGATC
>JANOBL010000337.1:0-3564 GCA_031411635.1 Betaproteobacteria bacterium | reverse complement strand
CCGAGTTTTTGCGCCCCGATGCACCGATCCTGGAGCGGCTGGAAGGCAGCGAGCACCCGGTGTTGAAGATGCCAGTGGGCGACAACTGGATCGCCGCACCCACCGCCGCGCTGCTGTACCAGTTTCGTGAGGTCTGTGTGCTGGGCCGGCCCACCCGGGTTTCGCATTTTGAGCAGCCGGTGTTTGCCTGGAAGTAGCCGGTTCCGGGCAACGTTGGCAGCCGCACCGACCGGGCTGCTGCAACAAGCCTATGCTGGCTGCTTCCCCACGCCAGAATCGAGCCCCGCATGCCTCAAGCGCCGTACTTCCATGACGACTCGGCCGCGGTGCGGTTCTGGGTTGATGTTGATGGGGCAACAGTGGGTGCCAGCGTCAGCAAATCCACGCTGCACTACCGCTACATGCCGCAGCGCAGCGACGATGAGCCGCTGGCCACCTACCTGGCGCACCAGGATGAAATCGATGCCGTGGTGCGGCGCCGCGTGGCCGGTGGTTCGATCGAGCCGGTGATGCTGCGTGAATACGATCTGCGGGCGATGCCGGAGGCCTGACTCTGACTTGCCGGCAGCTCAGCCATCGTTGCTTGCCGGCTTTTCACCGGCCAACGGCAGCAGCCCGTACGGCTTGACCAACGCCCAGACATGTGCCGGCACCATGCTGCGCATGCGCCGGGGCACTTCGCGGCGCAGGTGCAGCACCGTCTCCACGGCCTTCATCTCAACCCGGGTGCGGGCAAATTCCAGCCCGCGTGGCCCCACCCTGGGCATCAGCCAGCCGACGATGGGGCGCAGCCAATCGGGCATGCGGCGCAGCGGCAGGCCACCGGCCGCCCGCTCGACGTTTTTCATGAACCCGGTCACCGCGCCGGCACGTTTGCCGGCACTGCCGGGTGCGCTGGTTTTCACCTCATCGCCCAGCAGGCTCAGCAGCGCTTCACCGCGCTGGTTGCGCACCAGCAACCACTGCTCACCCTGGCCGCCCATGTAGCCCACGGTGATGTCGGCCAGCACATTGGTGTAATCCACACAGCTTCGGCAGGTGAGCGGAAAAAAATCCGGTGGCAGCCTGGAGATCGGCAACTGCAAAAACGGCATCAGCTTGACCACGCCGCTGGCCAGCCGCAGCTCCACCCGGTAATCGGCGCGGAACTCCAGGTAGGTGATGTCGTCGGGTGTGGTGCCGATCTGCGTCGCCACCAGGTCCAGGAATGTGTGAAAGCGCTCGGTGCTGGTGTTGTCCGAGCACGGCGTGCCGATCACGTACAACTGCTCCAGCCCCAGCTCGGCCTCCAGCGCGCGCAGCGCATACACCTGGCACGGGATGCCGATCACCGCCAGCTTTTTGTAGCCAGCCGCGCGCGCCGGTTCCAGCAAGGCCAGCAGCGGCGCATAGCCCATGCGCATGCCACGGCAGCCGGCCATGCCTTCCGGCCGGGTCACCAGCACCGGCACCGGGCGCCAGCGGTCCTCGGGGTCGGGTGCCATCGTCAGCACCGCGTCCACGGCGCCGGTTTCCAGCAATCGCTCGGCAATGCGGGTGGTGATGCCGGTCCATTGCGCGCCCGGCGCCGGGCTGGCCAGCCCGGCCCGCAGCAAACGCCTGAACGGGCCAAAGTGCAACTCATCCGGCCGCGCCGGATCACGCGCCCGGCCATGCACTTGCGCCTCCAGCGCCGGGTAATCGGGCGCGATGAACTGGCAGGCGGTGGCGCAGCGCTTGGGCTGACTGCTGCGCGAGATGCCGCAATCGGTGCACAGATTGCGCGGCACCGCTTGCGCCAGCCTGGGTGTCCAGTGCAGCGGGGTTTCTGCGGCCGGGCTCATCGCATCCAGCCCAGCTTGCGGGCGATGGCCACCGCTTGCGTGCGGCTGCGGGCGTCCAGCTTGGCATTGATGTTGCGCAAATGGGTGCGCACGGTGCTGTCGCTGATGAACAGTTTTTCGGCCATTGCGTTGTTGCTGTAGCCCTCGGCCAGTAGCTGCAGCACATGCAACTCTTTGCGGGTGAGCGGCTCGCGCGGGGTGCCGGGTGGCTGAGACGGGCCGCCGGTGGTGCTGGCGGGGGGCAGCGGGATGGTCGGCGGGCCGGTGTGCTCGTCGGCGTCCGGGCCCACGATCTGCAGCAGGCGTTGCAGGTGGTCGGCCAGGATCGGATCGGCAGCGCCATCTTGCGTGGTTTGCAGCTTGGCCTGCACCTGGCGCAGCAGCGTGGCCACGGCTTGGCCCTCGTCCAGCAACAGCCGCACAAAACCTTCGGCGCTGGCGGTTTGCAACGCGGCGCGCATGCTGGTCAGCGCGGCCGTGCCATCCCGGGCGTGCTGCCAGGCCACGGCCTGCAGCACCTGCAGCCGCAGCGCGCGGCGGTGGCGCTGCGCGCTGCGCGCCTGTTGCAGCAGTGCGCCGGCCTGGTGCGCGGCCGCTGCGGCATCGCCAAATATCGCGGCCCAGCGCAGGCGGCCGATCACGATGTCTTCCACGTCGTGGGCCGTCATCTGCTGCTGCGCCACCCGCTGCCAGACGCTGCGGTCGTCGGCCGCGTCCAGCGCCGCCGCCGCCGCATCGGCCTGGCCTTGTTGCACCAGCACCCGGGCCCGCTCCAGCCTGGCGCTGGCCACCACCCGTGGCAACTGGCGGTGGTGGCCCAGGTAGTCCAGCTCGGTGATGGCCTGCAGCGCGGCGTCGATGTCGCCACGCTGAAAGGCCAGCCGCGAGCGCATCGTGTGGGCCAGGATCATGTGGTCGGGCAGGCCCACGTCGCGCGCCAGCGGCAGGTAGATGTTGAGCAGGTGCTCGGTCAGCGCTGGCTGGTGTGATTCGTACACCGTGCCGGCATGCAGCACGCCGGCCCAGGCGTTGCCGTGACCGGGCGGGTGGATGTTGGCTGGCGCCACACCCACAGCCAGCCGAAAGCGCGCACTGGCCTGGCGCAGCCGGCCTTGCTGCAGGTCTTGCAGGCCTTCCACCGATTCGCTGTACATGCGGTTGAAGCCGCTGTCGGGCTGGCCGCGCCGGGCCGTGTCGAGCAGCCGCCGCGCCTGCGCCGGCTGGCC
Source organism: Betaproteobacteria bacterium (assembly GCA_031411635.1). Lineage (GTDB taxonomy): Bacteria > Pseudomonadota > Gammaproteobacteria > Burkholderiales > Burkholderiaceae_C > Pseudaquabacterium. The sequence continues at coordinate 515 of JANOBL010000337.1, read as the reverse complement.
CAGCACACCCAGCACATGGGCCATCGCGTTGCACAGCACGCTGTCGGCAAACGGCTGGCCGGTGGGCACGCTGGCCAGGTGCTGGCGGCCGATGGCCTGGGCATCCTCCACCCGGTCCATCATCGCCAGCAGCATTGGTTGCAGTGCATGCACATGGGCACGCACCGCCGGGTCGGCGCTGTTTGCAATGCCCGATTGCTGCAGCTCGGTCATCGCCTCCCAGGGGCCGCGTGTCAGGGTGCTGGCCCACAGCGCCACCACCTGCAGCATCGGCTGCGCGCGCACCAGCTCGGCCGGCAACGCGGCAAACCAGCGCGCCAGCAGCCGCATGCGGCCTTGGGCCAGAAAACCCAGCGCGTGCCGGGCCAGCAGGTGGATGGCATGCGGCCGGTCGCCGCCTTCGATCGCATGGTCGATCGCCGGCACCGGCCGGCCTTGCGATTCGTACCAAGCCGAGGCCGCCAGGTGCAGCCGGGCCAGCACGTCGGGCTGTTCACGCGCCAGCCGGGCGCGTA
>JANOBL010000336.1:0-5263 GCA_031411635.1 Betaproteobacteria bacterium | reverse complement strand
AGCAGCACGTCGATTGGATCGCCGATTGCCTGACCCATTTGCGCGCCCAGGGCCAACAAACCGTCGAGCCCACCGAAACCGCCGAGGCGGGCTGGATGACGCATGTCAACGATTGCGCCAACATCACGCTCTACCCCACTGCCGACTCCTGGTACATGGGCGCCAACGTGCCGGGCAAGCCAAGGGTGTTTCTGCCCTATGTGGGCGGTGTGGACGGTTACCGCAAGGCTTGCGATGAGGTGGTGGCGGGCGGGTATCTGGGATTCAAGCTGGCGGGCCCCCAGGGCACGCAATGCCAGGACGGTGTGATCCGGCGCCTGCAGCCCGACATGGCGATGGTGCTGCAGATGATGGCGGCCCTGGGGCTGCCGAGCTTTGACTCATTGCCGGTGGACCAGGCGCGTGGCCTGCTGGCGCAGCTATCGGCGGCCCGGCCGCCTGGCCCGGCGGTGGGCCAGATCACCGACGGCACGCTGCCCGGCGCGGCTGGGGCGCTGGACTACCGGCTGTACCGGCCGGCCAGCACCGGCCCGCATCCGGTGGTGGTTTATTTTCACGGCGGGGGCTGGGTGCTGGGCAGCCATGACTCTGACGATCCGCTGTGCCGTGACCTGTGCCAACGCGCCGATGTGCTGGTGGTGTCGGTCAACTACCGGCACGCGCCCGAGGCGCGTTTTCCGGCGGCGGTTGACGACGGCCTGGCGGCGGTGCGCTGGATTGCCGAGCATGCGGCAGCGCTGGGGGGCAAACCCGGCCAGTTGGCGGTGGCCGGCTGGAGTGCCGGCGCCAATGTCGCCGCCGTGACCTGCCAGTTGGTGCGTGACGCCGGTGGGCCGAAGATCTCGGGCCAGTTGCTGTTGACCCCGGTCACCGATGGCGGCATGAACACCCCGTCCTACCTGGAAAACGCCGACGGTTACGTGTTGACCGCAGCGCTGATGAAATGGTTTTGGGACCATTACGCCGATCCGGCCGAGCGTTGCCATCCCAAGGCCTCGCCGCTGCGGGCCCAGGATCTGTCCCGCCTGCCACCGGCGTTGGTCGTCACCGCCCAGTTTGATCCTCTGCGCGACGAGGGCATCGCCTACGCGTTAGCGATGGCCGCAGCAGGGGTGCCGGTACGCCAGATCACGGCACGCGGCCACACCCACACGTCACTGACGATGGTCGACATCGTGGTGTCGGGCGTGACCGTCCGGGCCGAGATGGGCCGTGCGCTGCGGGGGTTTTTTGAGGCAACGGTGCCGGCCTGACGCAGCGCTGGGTGGCGCTCAGTCCGGCGACACCACCATCGAAGCCACCGGCTGCACCACGCGCCGCACCAGCGGCGCCATCGCCAGCAAGGTGCCCAGTAGCAGCAGCACCTCCAGGCTGTAGACAAACACGTAGCCAGTGGCCTGGCTGCCGTTCCAGCTTGCCAACAACAGCCCGCGCCCGGCCAGTGCGGCCACCACATCGTGCAGCACACCGCCCAGCGCCACCGCAATGCCTGCCGCCGTGGCCTGCACCGCACCCCAGGCGCCAAGCGCCAGGCCGGCTTGCTCCTTGGGTGCCAGGTTCATCGTTGCGGTCAAGGTGCCGTGGCCAAATAGGCCGCCACCAAAACCGATCAGCAGCACGCCGGCGCCAAACAGCGGCGGTGATTTGAACGAGGCTGCAAAGATCACCGCCAGAAAAGCCAGCACACCGCCCATCGCACCATAACCTGCAATGCGGAAGGGATCGGCACCCCGCCCCAACACGCGAGAGGCCAGCCAGAAGCCCGACAAACCACCCAGCGCCAGCGTGGCCGTCAAGGTGGTGGTGGCGCTGACGCTGAGCTGCAGCACCTGGCCGCCGTAAGGCTCCAACAGCACATCCTGCATGCTGAACGCCATCGTGCCCAGGCCCACCGCCAGCAAGCGGCGCAAGGCATGGTCGCCATTGGCAAAGCTGCCCCAGCTATCGCGAAAGCGCATCGCCTGCATCGGCGCTTGCACCGCCTGGCGCGGTGGCCGACGGGTCTCCTGCTTCCACAGCGCCAGCATGTTCAGTGCGATCGTCACCACCGCTGCGCCCTGGATCACCTGGATCAGCCGGGCCGGGCTGAAGTCTTCCAGCATCGCGCCAAAGATCAGCGCGCTGACGATGGTGCCCAGTAGCAGCATCACGTACATCAGGCCCACCACCTGGGGCTGAGACTCCACCGGCGTCAAGTCGGTGGCCAGCGCCAGGCCGGCGGTCTGGGTGGTGTGCAGGCCGGCGCCCACCAGCAAAAATGCCAGCCCGGCGCCGGCATGGCCAAACCAAACTGGCCAGGCCGCCGCGTTGCCACCGCCCGACAGCACCAGCAGCGCAAACGGCATGATGGCCAGGCCGCCAAACTGCACCATCGTGCCCTTCCAGATGTAGGGCACACGGCGCCAGCCCAGCGCCGAGTGGTGGGTGTCGGAGCGAAACCCGATCAGCGCACGGAACGGCGCAAACAGCACCGGCAGCGAGATCATCACCGCCACCAGGGATGCGGGCACACCCAGCTCGACGATCATCACCCGGTTGAGCGTGCCCACCAGCAGCACCAGGGCCATGCCCACCGACACCTGGAACAGTGACAGCCGCAACAAGCGGGTGAGCGGCACACCGGGCGAGGCGGCATCGGCAAACGGCAGAAAACGGGGGCCCAGATCGGCCCAGGCGCGCATGGCTTTTTTGCTGAGGGTGTTCATCGTCGGTTGCTGTTCAGGCCGGCAGGCCGCTGGCCGACAGCCGCCGGCGCGCCTGCAGCAGATTGGCCGGCAGCCGGAAGTTCACGCGCTCGGGTTTGCCTGGAAGCTGCCGCACTGTTTTTGCGCCCAAAGAACGCAGCCGCTCGCACACGGCTTGTACCAGCGCTTCGGGGGTGCTGGCACCGGCGGTCACGCCGATGCAGCGCACACCGGCCAACCACTCGGCACGCACCTGGTCGGCGTCTTCCACCAGCCAGGCCGGCACGCCGTGCAACTCGGCCACCTCGCGCAGCCGGCAGCTATTGCTGCTGTTGCGTGCACCCACCACCAGCAGGCCGTCCACCTGCTGCGCCATGATGCGCACAGCCGTCTGGCGGTTTTGCGTGGCGTAGCAGATGTCGGCCAGTGCCGGGCCCTGGATGCCGGGGAAACGCCGCTGCAACACCGCGATGATGTCGCGTGCATCGTCCACGCTCAAGGTGGTTTGCGTCACATAGGCCAGTGGCAGGCCGATGGGCACCACCAGTTGCTCGGCTGCCGCCACCGTCGGAATGACCCAGGCCGCGCCATCGATCACGCCCAAGGTGCCCACCACCTCGTCATGGCCGGGGTGGCCGATGATCAGCACGGTGCGGCCTTGTTGCGCATAGCGCTGCGCCTGCAGATGCACCTTGGCCACCAGCGGGCAGGTGGCGTCGATCACCCGCAGCCGGCGCGTGCGGGCCTCGGCCACCACGCTGTTGGCCACGCCGTGGGCGCTGAAGATCGTCACGGCGCGCTCGGGGATGTCGGTTATCTGCTCGACAAACACCGCGCCTTGATCACGCAGCGACGCCACCACATGGCCGTTGTGAACGATCTCGTGGAACACATACACCGGCGCGCCAAACAGCGCCAGCGCCTGCTCCACCACATCAATGGCGCGCACCACACCAGCGCAAAAGCCGCGGGGTTGGGCGAGCAGGATGTCCATCACCAAACGCCGAATGCTTGTGTTGCGATGGCTGGCGGCTCAGGACGCGACGCTGATCTCCACCCGGCGTGCATCGGCATCGCTGCCACCGACCACGAACTCGGGCTTTTTGAGCTGGATGCGGTCTTCGGCCACACCGCCGGCCTTCAGCGCATCACGCACCGCAAACGCGCGCTGCTTGGCCAACTCCAGGTTCTTGTCGGCATTGCCGGACTTGTCGGCAAAGCCTGACAGCACCAGCTTCAGTGCTGGGTCGGCTTTCAGCGCGGCTGCGGCGGCGGCAATCACCTTGGCAAACTCGACGCCCACATCGCTTTTGCCCACCTCGAAGGTCACTTTGCCGGGCAGGGCATCGGCCGCCGCTGCCATGGGTGCGGCGGGCGCGGTTGGTGCAGCCGGCTTGTCGGTCAGGCCCAGCGCCGCCGCATGGTCACGCGCGAGCTGCGCGCCCTTCAGCGGCTTGTTCAATCCCTGGTGGCAGGTGGCGCAGCCGATCTTGGCCACATCGCCGGTGGGGCCCAGCCGGTTGGCCGGGAAGGTGTTGGTCAGCGGCAGCAGGTAGGCGTTGTTCAGATCCCGCGCCATGCGGATGCCGTGGTAAGCGGTGGTGCGGGTGGGTGGGCTGCCCGCCCAATCGGCGATCGAGCGGGTGTTGTGGCAGTGGGTGCAGTTCACGCCAAGAGACTGGCTCATGTGCACCATCAGGCCGAAGGTGTTTTCGGTTTCGCGGATGCTGGCCTTGTAACCCGTCGGCAGCGCGGTGGTACCTTCAACCCGGATGGGGGTGTTGCCCAGCAGGTAAGGCGTCAGCGGGTCCAGGCCCAGCGCGGTGTAGCCGGCCGCTACCGACGGATGGTTCTGGCCGTTGGATTGCGCGGTGCTGCCGCCGGCTTGCTTGGGCCCGGGGTCGGTGAACCACACCTTGGCCGGCACCGGTGCGCCGCGGTGGCAGGTGTAGCAGGTAACACCGCCTGCACCGGCAGCGCCGTCAGCCGCCACATGGTTTTGCCAATCGCTGTTGATGTGGCGCGTCATCTCCAACATCTTGCGCGCCACCACCTTGGTATACAGCTTGTCGGACGACAGGTCTTCACCGGCCGCATGGCAATACGCGCAGCCCTCCTTGGGCGACACCCAGGCGGTGATGGCCAGCATCGTGCGGGTGAACTCACCCACCGGCAGATCCCCCAGCACCTGCACGTTCTTGAAGGTGGCCTTGGCCAGCGGGCCACCCGGAGGTGAAGGGATCGCCGGCACCGGGTCGGGCAGGGTTTGCGCCGCCGCCACCGGGCCGGCAATGCGCGGGTTGATCACCTGGCCCATCGCCAGGCCACGGTAGCCGGTCTGGCTGGTTTCCATGCTGGGCCGCTCGCAACCGGCCAGCAGCAAAGGGCCCAGCAGCACGGCAAGCAAGGTGGTGTGGAAGCGCGTCATGCGGGGCACCTCGGGGCGTTGGGGGGCTGTGTTGAGCATCGCGCGCTCACTTGGCGGGCAACGCCAGCGCGGGGTCCACGCCCACCGGGTAGGCCGCCGGATAGGCCGGTGCCACACCGTGCTGCACCGCCCACAGATACCAGTTGTCCAC
>JANOBL010000335.1:0-2916 GCA_031411635.1 Betaproteobacteria bacterium | reverse complement strand
CAACAAACTCGCCCCGTGCCACGGTCAGATCGATGTCCAGCAGCACCGGAATCGCCTGCCCGCCACGCACATAACCCTTGCTCAGATGCCGGATGCGGATCAGCGCTTCGCCCCCTCCCCCGGGCAGGGGGAGGGTTGGGGTGGGGGTCGAAACCTCCAAGTTCACTTGGAAACCACCACCAACGCTCCCGCCTTCAAAGCCGCCACCGGGCTCAACACCACCCGCTCGCCTGATTTCAGCCCGCCGCCCAGCACCTCCTGCACATCGCCAATCTTGCGGCCCAGCGTTACCGGCACCGCCTCCACCGTGTCACCCGTCAAACGAAACACCAGCGTTTTGCCCGCGCGCTCCACCACCGCTTTCGGGTTGACCGCAATCACCGGCTTCTGGTCTTCCGCCGCCGCCGGCCGCGACAAAAAACTCACCTTGGCGCTCATCTCCGGCAGGATGCGGGCGTCCAGCGATTCGAAGCGAATCTTGGTCATCACCGTGGCCTTGGCCCGGTCCACCGTGGGCACGATGCGCGACACGCTGCCGCGAAAGCGCATCTCCGGCAGTGCGTCCAGCGTGATCTCCACCGGCTGATCGGGCTTGATGCGGGCCACGTTGCTCTCGGATACATCGGCCTCCACCTCCAAGGTGCGCATGTCGGCCATCGTCACCACGGCGCCGGAGGTGCCGGCGGCCGATGAAAACGGCGTGATCATGTCGCCCACATTGGCGTTCTTGACCAGCACCACGCCGTCAAACGGCGCCCGGATCTCGGTGTTGGCCTGGTTCACCTGCTGCACCTTGACTTGCGCCTGGCTCTGGCCCACGCCGGCCTTGGCATTGGCGATCGCCGCCTCCGACCAGGTGATCGTGGCGCGCGCAGTCTGGGCCCGGCGCTCGGCCAGCTCCACCGCCTGCGGCGAGACAAACCCCTGGGCCCGCAAGTCGCGCTGGCGCGCCAGCTCGGCCTCGGCATTGGCCGCTTCGGCCTGGGCGCGTTTCAGGTCGGCCTCGGTCTGACGCTGCGCCGCCTGGGCCTGCAATACACCGGCCTGGGTGGCATTGATCACCGCCAGCACATCGCTGGCATCGAGCCGGCCGATCAGCTCGCCTTGCTTGACCACGCTGCCCTCGCGCACCCGCAGTTCCACCAGCCGACCCGTGCCCTTGCTGGCCACTGCAGCACGGCGCTGCGCCACCACATAGCCCGAGGCGCTGAGTTCGGCGTACTGCTGCGACGGATAGGCTGCCAGCACCGCGCTGGCCTGCACCTCGGTCTTGCGCGGCATCAGCAGCGCGGCAGTGGCGCCGGCCAGCGCCAGCGCACCCAACACCCAGGGCCAGCGGCGCTTGCGGCGGCGCAGCGGGGCACTGCGGTCAATCTTCAGCGCGGACAGTGAAGGGGCAGGCGGGTTGGCCATGTCAAGGTCGGAGCGAGAGGCTACGCCGGTTTGGCGAAGTGACAAGCATGCCACGCGGGTTGAGCTGGCTCTGTGCTACGCTACATAAAAGTAGCTCAAATCAGGTTTTGTATGACATCTGTTTCTTTGTCGCCCAAATTCCAGATCGTCATACCACGCGATCTTCGGCGTGCACTCTCGTTGGTGCCAGGGCAGCGTCTGGAGGCCAGGCTGAAAGGCGACCGCATTGAACTGATCCCGGTGCAGCCGATGGCGGCAATGCGTGGTTTGTTCCCGGGAATCGACACCACGGTCGAGAACGACGATAGCGAGCTGGGGACAAGTGGGCTGTGAACGTCGTCGATTCTTGCGGTTGGCTCGAATACCTGGCGGGTGGCCCGAATGCGGATTTTTTCGAAGCCGCGCTGACCGACGATTCAGCCTTGCTGGTGCCGGCCATCAGTTTGTTCGAGGTGGCCCGGGTGCTGACCCGGCAACGTGGCCCGGCCGCCGCCGGGGCCGCGCTGGGCTTCATGACCCGGGGCCGGGTGGTCGATCTGGATGCCGATGGCCTGCTGCGTGCCGCGCAAGCGTCGGTAGAGCACCGCTTGGCCATGGCCGATGCGCTGATCTGGCAAACCGCGATTGACCATGGCGCCGCGCTGTGGACCCAGGATATTGACTTGGCCAAGCTGCCCCAGGTTCGCTACCGCGCCAAGTCTGCCTGATCGGATCTGCCCTTGAAACCCGCGCGCTGGCCCCAAGTTGCCGGCCATGGCGCGCGCATCCCGCACCTGCGCTGTCTGCACAACCCCAGAGAACAACCGCCACCATGACCAAGCAAACCCACGCCTTCCAGGCCGAAGTCAAGCAGATCCTGCACCTCGTCACCCACTCGCTGTACTCCAACAAGGAGATCTTTCTGCGCGAGCTGGTGTCCAACGCGTCCGATGCCTGCGACAAGCTGCGCTTCGAGGCGCTGGACAACAACGCGCTGTTCGAGAACCAGACCAATCTGGAAGTGCGGGTGCTGTTTGACACCGAGGCCAAGACCCTCACGATCCGCGACAACGGCATCGGCATGAGCGCCGAAGAAGCCGCTTCGCACCTGGGCACGATCGCCAAGAGTGGCACCCGCGAGTTCATGGCCAAGCTGGAGGGCGAGCAAAAGAAAGACGCCAACCTGATCGGCCAGTTTGGCGTGGGCTTTTACTCCGGCTTCATCGTGGCCGACCGCATCACCGTGGAAACCCGCCGCGCCGGCTTGCCCGAAACCGAAGGTGTGCGCTGGAGCAGCGAGGGCACCGGCGAGTACGAGCTGGAAACCATCCCCCGCGCCACCCGTGGCACCGATGTGATCCTGCACCTGCGCGATGACGAGGCCGAGTTCCTGTCCACCTGGAAGCTCAAGTCCATCATCAGCAAGTACAGCGACCACATCTCGCTGCCCATCCTGATGCAAAAAGAGGAGTGGGACGCCGAGGCCAGCAAGCAGGTGACCAAAGACGAATGGGAGCCGGTGAA
>JANOBL010000334.1:0-26241 GCA_031411635.1 Betaproteobacteria bacterium | reverse complement strand
AAGCGCTGGAACATTCCCCTGACGACGAGCCTGCTGCTGGCGGGCATGGCCCTGCTGCAGGCTGCCGGCCCGGCGCGTGCCGCCGATGCGGTGGACATGGGCCAGGCGGTGCTGGATGCCAAGGTGGTGGCCGAAGGCCTGTTTCCCGAGGACGAATGTGAGCAGCTGAAGGCCGCCGGCTACAAGTGCATGGGCTTCAAGCCGACGGTGCGCTACTCCTTGCCGGCCACGTCCTTCAAAGTGGGTTCGGCCGAGTTGCCTGAATCGCTTAAGAAGCAGCTGGAGGTGTTTGCCGATGTGCTGAAGTCGCGCCGCGGCAGCGGCAAGGTGGTGCGCATCGAGGGCCATGCCGATGCCTCGGGTGCCGCAGCGGCCAACCTGGCGCTGTCGCAAAAGCGCGCCGAGGCGGTGCGTGAGTACCTGGTGGACAAAGGCGCCGATCCGGTGATGCTGACACCGGTGGGCGTGGGCGCCAACGTGCCGAAGAATGCCAAGGATCCGTTCTCGCCCGAGAACCGGCGGGTTGAGATTGGCCGCGCTGAAGCACCTCGCTGAAATGAATCCCCCCCCCGAAGCGCCTTCGGCGCACCCCCCAGGGGGGCGCCGCCAGCGGCCCGGCGAAGCCGGTTCCGCGGCGTCTGCTTGGCGGCGCAGGATTCTTGCGTCGCGGGCGGCACTTCGATGCCATGGAGAACTGAATTGCCAGCGGCCAGCCGCCGCCCCCGATCAAGCCCGCTGCCAGCGGGCTTTTTTACGGGATCATCTCGGTGAACTGGCCCGGCGTCACAAAGGTGATCACGCCGGCCCAGGCGCAATTCAACGTGGAGCTGTTGTTCAGCGCTGGTGAGCCTGCTACCAGCACCGTGGGCGCACCCGGCTTCCACGGCCCCACCGGCACGGGGATGCAAGGCATCGGCGTCAACACCCCCAGCGCCGCGGCGGTGGCCGCCGCCACCGTGGGGTTGCTCATGCTGATGCAGGCGCCAAACGGCGGGATGTTGAGCATCGGCACAAAGTCCATGATGTTGCCGGCCGGCATGTTGCCGGTCATCACCATCTTGGGCGTGGCATTGAAGGTGGACGGCGCCAGGCCCATCGCGCACTTCATCATCGCGCCGGTGCAGGTGTGGATGGCCATCGTCGCTCTCCGTCTCTGGCGCTTCAGGCGGTTCGGGTCCAGACCACCAGCGCGGTGAAATTGTCGTGGCTGGTCTTGTGGCCGGCGGCAGCCAGCACCTCGGCCGACAACGCCTCCAGCCAGGCCCGCGGCGTGGCCGAGCCAGCCAGGCTGCGCTCCAGCACCTCGTCGGCGATGTACTCCCACAGGCCATCGGTGCACAGCAAAAACACATCACCGGCCTGCACCGTGTCGCCGCCGTTGGCACTGCTGACCACGAGCTGCTCGGCCGGGATGCCCAGCGCCGAGCGCAGCTCGCTGCGCTTGGGATGGCCCTGCACCTGCTGCTCGGTCAGCACGCCGGCATCGACCAGGGCCTGCACCAGGCTGTGGTCGCGGGTGCGGGCATGCACCTGGCCGGCACGCAACCAGTACAGCCGCGAATCCCCGGCATGGGCCCAATGCGCCTGGTGGGCGATGAAATCGATCACCAGGCAGACGGCGGTGCTGTGCATGTCCTGGCGCGGTGTGCCGGGCACACGCTGACCGATTAGCGCCTCGTTGGTCTGGCGCAACAAGGCGCCCAAGGCCTGGCCATCGTGGGAGGGTTGCTGCGAGAAGCGGCCGATCAGCTCTTGCACCGCCAGCTTGGACGCGATGTCGCCGCCGCCATGGCCACCGGCACCGTCGGCCAGCACGCAACACAACTGGCGCTCGGAATGCCAATGGCCGCAGGCGTCCTCGTTGTAGGGGCGGCCACCCCGGTCGGAGATCAGCGCAACTTCAAGCGCCAGCATCGTGGTCACCTCGGTCCGGGTTCGGCTTGCAATCGGTCCAACTGGGCCTCGTAGGCGCGCAGAAAGGCCTTGCCAAACAGCTCGTCAAAATCGTCCTGCGCCTCGCTGGACAACTGGCTGAAGAGCTGCTGGAACGACTCCCACAGCCTGGCCTTGCGGGTGGCCGGGATCAGGCTGTTGATCGCCGAGCGCTTTGTCAGCTTGGCTTCGAGCTGCTGCGGATCAAAGCGTTGCAGCACGCCGTCCAGCGCGGCCTTCATGCCGGCCATCACACCAAGCTGGTGGGCGCGCAGATCGTCAAACGCTGCCCGCATCGCTGGTGCGGCGGCCATGAAGCCCTGGGCCGGCGGTGCCAGCAAATGTTGCAGCGCAACCTCGACCGAGGGTGAAAATTTCAGCGGGTTGTTTTCGCGCGCGACGATCATCGTCAGCATGGCCCGCATCTCGCGCCGAAGCGCGGCGCGCGCCAGCAGCAACTCCACCGCACCGCGGGTGGACTCGTGCAGCAACTGGCCGATCAGCCGCATCAGCTCGGGGGTCAGCGCTTCCACCCGCAGGCCGGGTGTGGCCAGACCATCCAGCAGCGCGGCCAGCAACCTGGCATCGCCTGCGGCGGGGGCCTGCGGGGCTGGCGCCAGGCTTGTAAATGCCATCGACGCTGGCGCGGGCGCGGCTGGCGGTGGCGCAGGCTGGACCCACGGCACAGCGGCAGCAACCGGCGTGGGCTCGGCGCGTGCCTGGCCGGGCAGCTTCACAACCTGGCCATCACGCGGTGGGTCGTCCCAGGAGAACACCGCACCGCTGGGCAGGCCCGGGCTGGGCGTCAGCGTCACCGGTGCTGCTGGTGCGGCCACCGATGCGGCCACCGATGCGGCCACCGATGCGGCATAAGGCAAGGGCATCGGCGTGTTCAGCTCCGACACATGGTCGGCCTGGCTGGCGGCCGCCGGGCCGGTGCCCAAGGCCAGCGATTGCAGCGGATCGGCATGCGCTGCCATGTTGGGCTGGATCAGCAAGGCCTGCTGCGGCGCCGCGCCCAACGGGTCGCCGTGCTTGGGCGCTGATCCCAGGCCAAACAGATCGTCGATCGAATCCAGCGCCGCCGGGCCCAGGCCCAAACCCTGATGCTGGCCCAACCCCAGCGGTGAACCTGCGGATGCCGCTGCCGGTGATCCCAGGGCCGGCCCCAGCGTGGCCGATGGCGAGGCCACGCTGCCAAACGGATCCCAATCGTCTGGAATCTGGCCGGGCGACAGCGGTTTGGGCACTGCGGGTGGGGTGCTTGCCGGCGCCGCAGGGGCCGGCCAGGCGGCCGCCAGCGGCTGGGCGGACCACGGCGACGGCGTGGGTTTGGACGCGGGTTTGGGTGATGAAGCCGGGCCGGCCAGGCCATGCGCACCGTCACCGAACAAGTCGCCAAACGGATCGGCCGGGCCGGCGCTGGGTGTTGTGGCCACGGACGCCATCAGCAAATAACTGCCGATCTGCACCTGGTCACCCGCCTTCAGCACTTGCTCGCGGCCGCTGGGCACGGCCGTGCCGTTGACGCTGATCGGGTTGCTGCCGTTGTCCACAATGGCGTAGTGGCCGTTGCGGAACACCACCTTGGCATGCAGGCGCGAGATGCTGCGCTCGGGGTCGGGCAGCACCAGGTGGTTGTTGTCGGCGCGGCCGATGCTGCCGCCAAGCTCGTCAAACCGGGCCGACAGGCCTTCTGACGGCACGCCGCTGTAGCTGAGCACGGTCAGCACAATCATCCCAACACCCTCTCAGCGCAGCACATAAAACCGCCCCTCCACCGCCGCCAAACGCAGCGGCCAACTCACCGATCCGCCACCGGCCACCGCACTTTGCAAGAGCGCCGAGCCATCTGGCGCCAGGCATTCGACCAACCGCCCACCGGCCACCGGCCGCAACAGCAGTTTGCCCGCTGCCGGCAACGCCGGCTTCAGCGGCTGGGCGGCATGCAGTTGTTGCACCTGCTGGCGCAGCCGCGCCACATCATCGGCCAGGTTGCGCTGGTAGGCCAGCGCCAGCTCTTCCAGCCGCAGCCGCGAGGCCTGCACCAGCGGCTCCGGGTTGCCCCGGGCCAGGCCGAGTGCGATCTCCAGCAGGAAGGCGGCGATGTCTTTCTTCAGCGTCGGGGCATCGGCGATCAGCGGTGCATCCAGCCAGCGCCAGCGCGGAAATGCGATCGGCAACTCAACGCTTTTGTGTTGGCTGGCCGGGCTGTCGTAAACCTCGTCGGCCGGCGGTGCCCAATCCAGTTGGGCCAAGCAACGCGCGCTGCTCGGGTGCGCCACACCGGCCACCCGCGGCAGCAGCAGGCGCAGGCTGGCCGCCGCCTTGCCATCGGACAACTGTGGCTCGGCTTGCGCTGCCTCACCCGGTGGGCCGGGCTGCACCACCAGTTCCAACTCGTTGGCGCCGGCTTGTGTGAACTCATGCACCGGCAAGGTGATCACCGGCATCTCAGGACCTACCCGGGCCAGTGGCACACCGTTGAGCCAGGCTTCGGCCACGCAGCCCACGGCCTCCAGGCGCAGCACCAGCAAGCGGTCCATCAGCCCAGGCTCCAGTTCAGCAACACCAGCTCGGGCAGCAGCGGCAGCAGCAGGCGCTGGCTGCCCAGCAGGGGATCGGTGATTTGCAGCGGCACGGCCACCGGCTCCAGGCGCAGGGCAACAAACCACTCCCAGCCGCTGCTGCCCTTGGTGCAGGGCCGCAATCCCGCCTCGCCAACCAGCGCGCCGGTCACCGGGCCGGCTTGCTGCAGCAGGCTGCCGGTGTCGGTGGCCAGCGGGGTCAGGCTCAACTCGGCCGCAAAGCGCCAGCGCGCCAGCACGCCCAGCAGCAACTCGGCCAGCGGCGGCAGTGGCGCCTCGCGCTGCAGCGTTTGGCGCAGCGCGGCCTGGCCGGCAAATCGCAGCGTGATGCGACTGCGGCTGGCGGCCAGCGCCAGCTCGCCACCCAACTGCAGATCGGCGCGGCAGGCGTCCAGTTCCAATTGGCCCAGCATCCGCATCAGCGCCGGGCCGTCCAAGCCACCCGGGCCGAAGCTCCAGCCCCAGGTCAGCGCGGCCTGGCCCACCAGCAAGCCCAACTCGGCGTCCAATTGAGCCGATGCCAGCGCTGGCACTTGCTCCCAGCGCGCGGCCAGGGTTTGCAGCGCCACCGCCACGGCGCCGTCCAGGCCTTCTTCAAACTGCTGCTTCAGCGCAGCAGCGTCCCGCGCCACACCGTCGCACTCCACCCTGCTGCGTGTGCTGCCACGCTGCCAGGCGCGTGGGCCGGGCAGCACCGCCTGCGCGGCCGGCATTGCACGCTGCCACTCCAGCCACCATTGCGTGGCCGGCCAGACCGACACCATGGTTTGTTGGCTGCCAATCGGCTCGCCCGCGTCGCGCAGGCCGCAGACCTCGATCTCCAGGCGCTGCAGCTCGGGCGACGTTTCTTCGGCGATCAAACAACCGGGCCCAGGCCCGGGCAGCGGCTGCTGGCGTGCGGCCACCGGCCAGCTTGCGGCTTTGGCGGCATGGCCGGCCCAGACCCAGCGGCCGTGTGGGCCTGAGAAGCCCAGCACCGGGTGCACATCCCCATCGCACACGGTGAGCGGCCGGGTCCGCACTTGCAGCCGTGCTTGTGGTCCCTGGCCGATGGCCTGCGACAACACCGCTATCTGCCCAGGCACCGGCCGGGTGGCATCCACCCGCAGTGCGGCCGGCAAGGCCACCGCCGCGCGCTGCCAATCGCCTGCCGACACACCGCTGCCCAGCCGGTATTGCTGCAGCCAGGGCGCGTCCAGCAAGCGGATGTCGGCGGCCTCCAGATCGCAGGCCGCGCGTGGCAGCGGCGGGGGCTCGGCCGGGTGCATCTGCCCTTGGCGTCCGAGCTTGGCAAAGGTTTCAAACACCCGCGCATCGGCATCGGCCAGCGCCTGCGGCGCGATGCGCGCGCCGGGCAGGCGTTGCAACTCGGCCAGCGAGCGCTGCACCAACTGGTGCACCTTCAGCCAGTCATCCCGTTGCGGTGCGGCCAGGATGGCCTGGGCCCATTCAAAGCCCGGTTTGTCGTGATACGCCGGACCCCAGACGAACCACAGGTTGACAAAACGCGCCACCCCCGCCGCTTGGTGCACACCACGCTCGCCGGCCTGTTGCACCGCCATGTCGACAAACGCCGGGTAGCGATCGCCCAGCCGCTCGGGCATGGCCGGCCACTGGCCGGCCAGATGATCGGCCAGGCGTTGCACAAAATCGCGCCAGGCGGCGGCTTCCAGGGCCTCGGTGTCGTCCGCAAGCATTGTCAAAAGCTCAGCGGTGCGTCAACGGGTCTTTGGGCAACTCGGGGGCCTCGGGCGCTTCGGGGTCGGTGGGCGCCACCGGGCTGGCGCCGGCACCGGAGCCGGGCGAGCCGCCGGAGTTGATCTTGACCATCGGCCCGGTGATCGACACCCCGTCCGGCCCCAGCACGATCGACGACGGCCCGGCCTTGATGCTGATCTGCATGCCGGCCTCGATAACCACATTCATGCCACCCTTGATGTGCACGTTCTGGCCGGCGTCGGCGCCCAGGTTGGTGCCGATCTTCAGGTGCATCGCGGTGCCGGACTTCAGTGAGATCGCCGTGCCCGCTTCGCCGGTGATGTCTTTGCCGGTTTTCAGGCTGAACAGGCCACCGGCCTTGAACAGCATGTCTTCCTTGGTGTCGATGCTGAACTTGGCATCAAACTTTTGTTTGACGCCCTTGGTCACCGTCAGGTGGTATTCGCCCTCCACCTTCTCTTTGCGGTTTTCCTTGACGCTGCGGTGTTCTTCTTTGCGGATTTCGCTTTTCAGTGTTTCCTCAACCACCTCGAAGCGGTCTTTCTGCGCCTGCATCCAGACGTATTCCTCGCCCTTTTTGTCCTCGAAGCGCAACTCGTTGAAACCATCGGTGGCGCCCAGCACGCTGCGGCTCTTTAGCGTGCTGACGCTGGCGTTGTCGGGCAGCACATAGGGCGGCATCTGCTCGGCGTTGTGCACCCGGCCGGTGATCAGCGGCTGGTCGGGATCGCCTTCGAGAAAGTCAACCACCACCTCCTGCCCCAGCCGCGGCAGCGCGATCATGCCGAAGCCATTGCCCGCCCAGGGCGACGCCACCCGCACCCAGCATGAGCTGTCGCTTTTTTTCTTTCCCAGCCGATCCCAATGAAACTGCACTTTGACACGGCCGTATTTGTCGGTGACGATCGCGCCGGCATCACCATCACCCACCACCACGGCGGTTTGCGGCCCTGCCACCGCCGGTTTGCGCGTGCTGCGGGCCGGGCGAAACGGCTCGTCGTAGCGCTGCAGCGTGAAGGCGCACAAAAAACCACTGTCGGCCGCGCCGCTGCTTTCGTAAGCCGCTTGTTGCATTTCGATCTGCGTGGCCAGCACGGTGTAGGCGGTGTTCTGGTCGGCGCGTGGATGCTCGGTGAGCGAAAACTTGGCACCGGCCCACAAGCCGGGTGTGTTGCCCTGGCCGGTGAAGCGGCCAAAGCGGGCGCTGGATTCTTCCAGCCGCAGCGTGGCACGGTCGCTGCCGGCGGGCTTTTTTTCGTACAGGCCGGGGTAGTCGTAGACCTCGTGCGTGGCCTGGCTGTGCGTGCGGCTGCCGGCGGCCAACTCGGACGTCAGGTCGGTGCTGGGGGTTTCGAAGTTGTAGTCCCGCAGCAGGTGTTTGCCGGTCTGGATCTCGTGGCGCATGCGCCAGTGGTGGATCGCTGGTTTTTCGCCCAGCGCCTGCTGGTCCACCCGAAACTCGATCTTGTCGAAACCCGGTGCAGGTTCGTGGGCGCTGGCGGCATCGGCCAGCACCAGGTCGTGTTTGTCCTCGCTGTGGGCAAACCAGTAGAAGATGCCTTCTTCTTCGAGCAAGCGGCTGACGAAGTTGAAATCGGTCTCGCGGTACTGCACGCAGTAGTTGCGCGGCGCGTAGCTGCCGGTCAGCTTGAGCACCACGCTGCCCTGGTACTTGGCAAAGATCTCCTGCACGATGTCGGGCACCGACTTTTGCTGAAAGATGCGCAGGTCGGCCGAGCGTGTGAGCAGCCACAGCCAGGGCCGGGCGGTGATGCGGTAGCTGGCGTAGCGCCCGTCGGCGCCCTCGATGCCAAACGAGGCCACGATGCCGTTGAACCAGCGTGGCGCACCGCCCGGCACTTCCAGCGACACGGCCACCGGCTTGCCCAGCAAATCGTCGGCGGCGATGGTGGCCAGCTCGGCCACCGCAACGATCTGGAACTCAAACAGCCGCGAGACCTCTTCTTGCGCCGACATGGCCATGAACTTCAGCTTGTCGCCGGCACCGGACTTCAGCACCATCTGAAGCGGTTTGGATTGCGCCATAAAGCCTCGATTCCGATTCAGAGCGTGACAGGGGCGCGGGCCGAGACCAGCCAGCCGTCCACCGGTTTGCCAACCTCCTGGCGCAACACGGCGGGCTGGGTCTGCACTTGATCGAAGCCGGCATCGCGCAGCACAGCCTCGACATAGCGGCGCGATTGACTATAACGGCCGTGGCCTTTCAGCAGGTAGCCGGGCTGGCCGTTGTCATCGGCATGGGCCTCGACCGTGAAAACCAGCCAGCCACCGCTGCGCAAGGCGCTGCGCGCAGCGCGGGCAAAGGGGTTCAATTCGCCGAAATAACACAAGGTGTCGGCGGACACCAGCAGGTTGTAGGCGCCGGGTTGGCTGGCCAGAAACGCCACCATCTCACCGTGGATCAGATCGTCGTACAGCGCCCGGTCCACTGCCTTGCGCAGCATGCCCTCGGACAGGTCAACCCCCGTCAGATGTTGCGCAAAAGGCGCCAGCAGCGGGCCACACAGCCCCGTGCCGCAGCCGGCGTCCAGCACCAACAGCGATTGCGCCGGTGGGCCGACCAGGCGCGCCACCTCGGCGGCCACCAGTGCGGGCGCCTGGTACGAAAGATCGGCCAGCTTGGCATCGAAGCTGCGGGCAAAGCCGTCGAACACGCTGCTGACGTAGGCGTCGGACGCGCGCTCGGGCACTTGCTGGCCAGTGCAACCCGGCAGGTGGTGGCGCGCAAACGCATTGTCGGGCTCCACTGCCAGCCAGGCCCGCAGCACCTCGGCGGCCTTGTCATTGAGGCCCAGCGAGGTGTAGGCCACCACCAGCAGCGCGCGCAGCGACTTGCTGCGCGGCGACACCACCAAGCCGTCGTAACACTGCTGCACCGCGTCCATCTCGCGGCCCTGGTTGATGTACAGGTTGGCCAGGTTCTGGCGCCAGCTTGGGTTGTCGGGCGCCAGTTCCACGGCCCGGCGCAGCAGCCGCTCGGCATCGGCAGCGCGCTTGGTCTTGGCCAGCAGCAGGCCCAGGTTGCTCAGCGCATCCAGCCGCGAGCCGTCCAGCTCGATGGCACGCACGTACAGCGCCTCGGCTTGCGGGAGCTGGCCCAACTCGACACAGACATTGGCCAGGTTGTTGTGGAACATCGCCTCGTCGGGCTTGACGCTGATGGCCTGCCAGATCAGCGCCTGGGCGCGGTCGAAGTTGCGGCGCTGCGCCTCCAGCACACCCAGCAGGTGCAAGGCATCGGGATGCTGCGGCGCCTGCGCCAGCACCTGTTGGTACAAATCGTGAGCTTGGTCCAATTGCCCATGCTGCTGGTATTGCATGGCCTGCTGCAAGCTGGCAAGCAGCGGGTCTGGGGCGGCGCTGAGGGTTGATGACATGGATAAGCTGTTGCTCCAGAGGCGCTTGCCGATGCAAACTGCCCGTGACAGAAAACGCCATTGGGACTATCGGACGGCCGGCGTTCAATGCAAAGCCCACAGGAGCCACCGATGCCAGGACGCATGGAGTTCAATCTCAGTTTAAGCCGTCAAGCGGGGCAAAGCATCCCCCGTCGGGGGGCGATGCGGCTGCTGGTGCTGGGCGATTTCAGCGGCTGGCCGGCGGCGCAGCGGCCGGCGCTGGCGTTGCGGCCCACACACCGGGTTGATCTGGACAACCTGGACCCGGTGCTGTGCCGGCTGGCGCCACGCACCGGGCTGGCGGGGGCTGAGTTGGGGTTTGAGGCTATCGACGACTTTCATCCCGACCGGCTGCTGGCCCGGATGCCGGTGTTTGCTGCGCTGCGCCAGATGCGCCAGCGCTTGCTGGATCCGGCGCAATTTGCGCAGGCCGCCGCCGAGTTGCGGCAGGACGGGGCGCCGGCATCGGCCAATCCATCGGCGCCCGCCGCTGGCGACGACGGGCTGCTGGCGCAGTTGCTGGGTGGCCAGCCGGCGGCGGTCCGCGCAGCGCCAGCGCCGGCCCCCGCAGCGACTGGCATCGAGGCCTTGATCCGCAGCATTGTTGCGCCGCACATCGTGCCCAACATCGCACCCCAGCAGGCGCCCTACCTGGCCTCGGTGGACGCGGCAATGGCCGAGCAGTTGCGTGCGGTCTTGCATGCGCCTGGCTTCCAGGCACTGGAGTCGGCCTGGCGTGGTGTGCAGTGGTTGATCACCAGCCTGGAACTGGATGAAACACTGCAGTTGCATTTGTTCGATGTGACGCGCGATGAACTGCTGGCGGATGTGACTTCGGCAAATGGCGAGGTTGAGCAAACCGGGCTTTACCAGGCCCTGGTGGACCGCTGGCGCCAGCAGCCCGGTGCGGAGGGCTGGACTGTGTTGATCGGGCTGTACGGGTTTGGGCCCGCTGACGATGACCTGGGGCTGCTGGCCGGCTTGGGTGGGCTGGCATCGTTGGCCGGTGCGCCGCTGCTGGCGGGTGGTGATGCAGCCCTGGCGGGCGACGATGCGGCCGCATTGGCGGGCTGGTTGGCCCTGCGGCGCAGCGCCGTGGCGCCGTGGATCGGCCTGGCCGCGCCCCGGGTTCTGCTGCGCCTGCCGTATGGCCAGCGCAGCGATGCCATCGAGAGTTTCAAGTTCGAAGAGTTCGGCGCCACGCCGGTGCACGGGCAGTTTCTGTGGGGCAACGGCGCGCTGGCCTGTGCGCTGCTGATCGGGCAATCCTTCATGGCACGCGGCTGGGATTTTGAGCCGGGTGATGAGCGCGAGATCGGCGATCTGCCGGCCTACACCTTTGTCAAGGACGGCGAGCGGGAGTTGCAGGCTTGCGCCGAGCAGTACCTGGGCGAGGCGGCGGGGCAGTTGCTGTTGGCGGCGGGCTTGATGCCGGTGCTGAGCCACCGGCAGCGCAATGCGGTGACGGTGTTGCGGTTTCAGTCGGTGGCGGGACTGGCGTTGGCCGGGCTGGCTGGCGGCTGACCCATCGAAGCGCTGAAGCTGGCAAATCCGCCCACCGCAACGGCCCAGGTTTACCCGTGGAAGATGGCCACCGCGCCTTCGCGAACAAAGGCCTCGTCCAGCGTCTGGCTGAATCGCATGTAAACCGCTTCGGCGCCGTCGCTGATCGACGCAACCGCGTTTTCGATCCGGCTGTTCCAGCGCTTGAACACCGGCTGCAGGTGCTGCACCAGCGAGGCCTCGAAGTAGCCCAATTGCCACGATCCGGGCAGGCCCGTCAGCACCAGTGACGGCGAGCCCGCAAAGGCCAGATCAATCAAAAAGGGCTGTCCACCGGTCAGGTCATCGAGCTTGCTGAACACCTGCGCAAAATCAGCCGCGCTGGCCCGGGCCTCGCCCCAGCAGCCGCCATGCGCGCGAACGCAGGCCAGCACGGCCTCGGGCCCCTGGGCCACGGCCTGCTGCAACAGCGCCGGCACCAGACCGGATTCATCGACGATGTAGAACTCGTAGCGCACCTGTTCAACCCTGGTCCAGCAGCCACAGCGGCAGGTAGTCGGATGCCACGCTGCACTGCATGGCGCCATCGCGGCCGAAGCGCGCAAGCATCAGCGCGCGCAGGCAGATCAGGCCCTGCGCCTGCAATTTGAAATCACCGCCGCGAGCCTCTTCGGCATGCGCCGCCACCAGTTGCGCCAGCGACAGGTTCCAGGCCTGGGCATCGTGGCGCGCGACGGCGTCCAGGCCCAGGCAGGCTGGCTGCACAAACCGCCGATCCTCGCGGCTGGCGCGGGCACCCTCGCACTGCACGACGATGGCGCGCAAGCGAACCGCGTCAGGGGCTTTTCCACCGAACCAGGCCTGCAGCAGTGCCAGGTAGTGGGCCTGGGTTTGATGTTGTGCATGGGATGGGCTGCGCAACTGCCAGGCCTGCAATGCGGCACACGTCAAACGGTCGGCCTCGGTGCCAAAGGCGCCCACGACATTGAGCCAGGTCTCGGCTTGGTACGGGCTGCGATGGGTCTGCGGGTCGGGCTCGTCGCGCAGCGCCAGCGCTTGGGACAGGTGGCGGGCCGCCAGCCGCAAATGTGCGGCCACCGGCGCCGGATCCTGCTGTATGGCATGGCCGACCAGGCCCAGTTCCAGCGCCAGCTCACCCAACTCGGCGTCGTACCCGCCTTCGCCGGCTTGCAGCGCCTGGAGTTGCGGCAACTCGTCCCCGCCCTCGCGCCAGCGCGATTGCAGGCGGGCCGGGGCGATGCGGTTCAGCTTGAGCATGGCACGACTCACTTTTCAGTATTCACTTTTGCTTGTGGTAGACGCCTTTGTCGGGGCAGCCGCGCAACTCGGCGCCGCCCCCGGGATTGGCTTCGATCACCAAGCCCAACACCTGGGGCGGTGGGCCTTTCTGCATCGCGCCCAGCATGCGTTTGGCGTTGCCTTGCTCGGGAGAGCCGTCCTCGCTGCGGTCGCGCTCTTCCTCCAGCGAGGCTTTCACCCACATTTTGCTCATTTGATCGCCTTTCGCGGCGCCGGTGCTCAAGGTGGCGCCCGGCCCCTTGGCTTCCACGATGATGTAAGCATCCTGTTCGGCCGAGTACCAGATCTGGTCGATGCCGGTGCCGGCCGAAAAGCCCCGGACGAGCTGGAAATCGCCATTGGCCGGGCCAAACTTCTGCATCATCAGCAGCGTGGCTTCGCGCTCACCTTTGGCTTCGGTGATTTTGGCTTTGTGCGGTGCGATCGCCTGCTCTTCAGACGCATCGCCTTTTTTCAGCTTGGCTTGGGCCTGGTTCAGCCTGGCGGTGTACACCAGCCGGTGCATCTCGATCGCTGCCAGGTGGGGTTTCAACGTCGCCGCGTCGTCGCGGCCCTTCACCAGGCCTTTGACCGCGCATTCCGCAACCGCCCGCACATTGACGACCACCTGCTTGCAAGCGCGGCCCAGCACCTTGCGCTTGGCCGCACTGTCGCTGGCGCTGCTTTTGGCCGATCCGGTAGCGCGCCGGCGGGTTTGGCGGCTACTGCCCATGCGGCCGCTCCGCCGGGCCAACGGTGGCCTGAGCCTGGGGTGGGGCGGCCAACAGGCCCAACTCGTCCCAGACGCGCAACGGCAGACTGTCGACCAGGCGTTGCACGCGGGCGTCCGGGTCCAGCCCGGGGAGTGACAAGAACCCGTGCACCACCGGGTGGCGATCAAAGCTCGGGCCGTACTCCAGCACGCAGGCCGCAAACAGTATCAAGCTTGTGCCACGCCGCAGGCCCTGGGCCCACGCCAGATCCAGGGCTCGCCGGATGCAACGCTGCTGTTCCGCCGGTGTCTGGTTTTGCAGCCATTCGGCGCAGTGCTGACCAAGCAGCAGGCCAGCGTCATCGGAGAAGCGGTTCCAAACCGCCGCAGTCAGGGCTTCCATTTGAGGTTTGCGCAGGGTGAGCATGGAAGTTCCTCATCCCGGATCAAACAGTGTGCGGGCGCATCGCTGGTGACCAGTGCTTGACTGTCAATTGACGGTGGTCGATGCCGAACTCGATCAGCGACGCAGCATCGTCCGCTTCGGCCAGCATGCCATTGACAGGGCCGAACAGTTGCTGCAGTTCATCGCTGTTGCAGGTTGGCAGAAAAACCCGCAGCACACGGGGATCGTAGTACCGGAACAGCAGCGTGCGCCCGGTGTCATCACGCACCTTTAAAAACTTGCGCAAATGGTGGCGCAGGTTGGACGGATCGGCAACCTTCAGAAATACTCCCCAGGATTGGCCCCAGCCCTGGTCCAGCCATCGGGCGGTGAGCGAGTTGTCGGGAAACAACTCCACCAGATGTGGCGCAACCAGCTCCAGCTCGCGTGGCAGCTTGCCGCTGTACAGGCAGCGAAACTCCAGCCGCGAGGCCAGCAGCGCCAGATAGATGGCCGGGTCGCGTGCGCAATCGAGGATGGCCCAGACGCCCAGCGGTTGGGCTTGGCCAGCCGGCCAAAGGGCTTGCTGGAGCTGCTGGCGCTGCCCGGGGTTCATGCCGCCGCCATCGCCGCCGCCCGCGCGCACTCTTCACAGAACGGCACACCGTCGCGCGCTGCTTCCCGCAGCGTGGCGGCCATGGCGGCCGGATCCATGCTGCTGCCAAAGGTGGTGTCGGCAGCGGCCGGCGCCGGTGTGGCTGGCGCCGCAGCCGCTGGCGCGGTGCTTGATGGCGATGGCGATGGCGCCGCGGGCGCAGCGGCAGCGGCCGGCGTGCTGCTGACGGCATACAGCGCCGGCGCCTGCCGGGCGCCGCAGACCCGGATCGCGCCCGAGGCGATGCGCGCCGCCAACTGGTCGGCCAGCGCCTGGTCGTCCAGGCTCAGCGGCGTGGCTTCGGCATCGGCGTTGCCGGCCAGCAGCCGCAAGCGGGCCATGGCCGCGTCGTCGCCGATGTACCGGCCCAGCCATTGCCGTGCCGATACCGGATCCCCCGGGCGCACCGGGCTGATACAGCCGGCGCATTGGCTCCAGGGGCATAGCTCAGACATGCTGACCCGGGAACCTGATTGCCAACGATCGATGCAACTGCAACAGCGTCAAAACGACAACTCAGCGCCAAACGAGGTGCTCATCGTGGTCGTTGGGTAAAAATCGCGCCGCGGATAACCACCTTCCAGCCGCAATGCGTTTTCGGTGATCAGATAGTGGGCGAAGGGGGCAATGCCGGTGGTCATCGCTTCTTCTTCCCAGCCATGGTCAACCACACGCCGGCCTTTCATCATGCGCCAGGCATGGATCAGTTCATGGCCGACGATGATCTCGGGCGCCACCGCCGCCACATCGGTCTTGGGTTTGTAGGTGCCGCCGGAGGTCAGTTTGACTTCGGCCTTGAGTTTCACTTGGGTATTGCAGCCCGGGCCCGGAGTCAGAAACTCGTAATAAGCAAACGCGATGCGGAAATAATCGTCGTCGTCAATCTTGACCTGGCCATCGCACATCTGGTCGATCACGTTGCGCGGCTTGTTCAGCAACCGGGCCACCGCGTTGCGTCCAGTGTTGAGGTTTTTCCAGGCGCGCAGCAGGATGTAATCCAACTCGGTCGATGCGGTATAGCGATCGTCATGCAGATTGGCCACCTTCAGCGATTCCTTGATCTCGCCCAGCACCTTTTTGCCGCCATCGCCAAAATTGAATTTCTTGCTGGCCGGCAGCATGTTGTATTGCTGCGGCCGGAACGATTTGACCAGCCGTCGCGCATTGCTCTCCACCGTTTGCGGATCGGAATTGGCCGCGCCTTCATTGCCGTCCGGCGCGCAGAAGATGCGGCAACGGTGGCCACTTTGGTTGATCTCGCTGATCAGCTTGCGGCCGGTACGCAGTTTGTCCAGCCGCTTCATCGCATCCTTGACGGTGTTGATGAAACGTTTGGCCTCGGCCTTGGGCATATCGGTGGCGTTGCCGATCTGCGCGCCCTTCACGCCGTAAATTGAAATGGCGCTGCTGTAGACATAGGATTCCATGGTGATATCTCCGTGGTTTCAGGGTCGGCTGGGTGGGTGTTGCCTTATTTCAAGCCCATCTGCTGGATCAGTGCCCCGATCTTGCTGCCGGTGGAGGATGGGGCGATGGCTTTGTAAGCACGTGTGCCGACGATGCGCTCAAAGTGCAGCGGGGTTTCGGACTTGCCGAACTTCTGCTCCAGTTTCAGGAACAGCGACCGGTTTTCAGCCCGCCAGCGCTCCCATTTGGCCGGGTCGGGCGCCAGCCCGGCACCACCGGTGGATTTGGCCTTGCCGTGGCCATCGTCGACAAAGCCGTGGTCCATCTCGCTCAGCTTGATCACTGCGGCCTGCAACTGCTGTTGCAGTTTGTGGCGTTCGTTGAAATCCTGCGTGGCGCTGTCCATCACGGTCTGCGGGATGTGCAGCGGCACCTGCAGTTTTTGCAGCGGCTGGCCCAGACCCTGGCTGTTGAGCAGGTTCATCTGCGCCGTCAGCTCTTTGTGAAAGCCCTGGATGGCCTGGATCTTGGGTGCCTCGCCGCCCCGGCCCACCAGGGCTTTTTGCACCATCGGCGATTTGCGCAACTCATCATGCAGTTTGTTGCCGCTGCTGGGGGTGTTGCGCACCGATTCGGCCTCGTCGATCAGGCCATCGATGGCGGTCTTGCCCGGTGTGCCGGTGGACACCGCCCCATGAAAAGCGCTGCCCATCAGGTGCGGATCACGCTCGCCATAGCGCTTGTTCCAATACACCAGGTAGCCGGCGCTCTGCATGTCCACCAGCACGCTGGGCAGATCGCCGATGTTGACCATCTCCGATTCACCGGTGGGGGTGAACATCACCAGGTTGGTGTCGATGGCCTGGGTAAAGCCGTAGTTCTGCGATTCCGCGCCGTGGTGGAACACGTGGTTGTTGGATCGGCCGCAAGCCTCGTTGAGCCGCCGCAGCAAGTAGGTGATGAACATCGTGGCGCCGGATTCGCCATGCGAGTCCTTGATGCCCATCACCTGGGTGTGCTGCGACCAGCGGCTGATGTGCGGCGCCACCATCCACAGGTCGTAATCGCCAGTGACCGGCTTGACCTTGCCGCCGGACTCATAACCCCAGACCTTCAGCGGCACCGGCTTGACGCCGTCCAGCCAGGCCACCTCCCATTCAACCCCCACCTTGGTGAGCGCAAAAGTCTTGGCCTTGGCGCCGACCGGGTTGCCCCCTGCCGCCTTGACATAGCGCAGCGTGGTGCTGGACGGCTTGTTGGGATCGAACACCAGCTTGGGATTGGACGCCGGGTTGGCCAGCTTGTCGGTCAGGCTCAGCGTCACCACCTTGGCCGCACCGTGGGCATGGGCCCGCAGGTCGGGATTGGGGTTGCCCTTCAGCGCTTTCGAGAAGGCCGGATCGCAAGGCACAAAGCCCGAAGCCGGGCCCCAGTCCGACGATTTGTCATGGATGTCCATGCTCTTGGTGGCATAACCTTCGCCGATCAATTGCATCGTCTCCTTGGTGCTGGGGCGTACCAGCAGGAAGGTGTTCATGTCGCGGCAGGTGGCTTCGATCGCGCTGATGTGTTCGCTGGTGATGCCGGCGGTTTCATTGATCACTGACATGGGCTTGCTTTCAGACTGGGGGGGGTGGTTGGGACGGCGGTTCAACCGAAGCTGTAGCTGAACCCGGTGTCTGCCACGCCCACATCCACCTGGGTGATCGGCTTGCCTTCCATCATGCGGGTCAAAAACTCGCGGCTGATATCGGGCAGCATCGTATTGGTCAGGATCGCGTCGATCATGCGGCCGCCCGATTCACTCTCGGTGCAGCGCGACACCACCAGCTTGACCACGTCGTCGCCATACACAAACGGGATCTTGTAGCGCGCCTCCACCCGCTTCTTGATGCGGTTGAGCTGCAGTTTGACGATCTGGCCCAGCATCTCGTCGCTGAGCGGGTAATACGGTATGGCGACCAGCCGGCCCAGCAGCGCCGGCGGAAAAATCTTCAGCAGCGGCTCACGCAGCGCCTTGGCCATGCCCTCGGGGTCGGGCATCAGATCCGGGTCTTTGCACAAGCCGGCGATCAAATCGGTGCCGGCATTGGTGGTCAGCAGGATCAAGGTGTTCTTGAAGTCGATGAAGCGGCCTTCACCGTCCTCCATGAAACCTTTGTCGAAGACCTGGAAGAACATCTCGTGCACATCGGGGTGGGCTTTTTCAACCTCGTCCAGCAGCACCACGCTGTAGGGCTTGCGGCGCACGGCTTCGGTCAGCACACCGCCCTCGCCGTAGCCCACGTACCCGGGGGGGGCGCCCTTCAGCGTGGAGACGGTGTGAGCCTCCTGGTACTCGCTCATGTTGATCGTGATCAGGTTTTGCTCACCCCCGTACAGCGCCTCGGCCAGCGCCAGCGCGGTCTCGGTCTTGCCCACGCCCGAGGTGCCGGCCAGCATGAACACCCCAATCGGTTTGCTCGGGTTGTCCAGCCCGGCCCGGCTGGTCTGGATGCGTTTGGCGATCATCTCCATCGCGTGGTCCTGGCCGATCACCCGCTGGGCCAGGCTGCCCGCCACTTTCAGGATGGTCTCGATCTCGTTGCGCGCCATGCGGCCCACCGGGATGCCGGTCCAGTCGCCCACCACCGCCGCCACCGCCTGGTAGTCCACCGTGGGCAGGATCAGCGGGGTTTCGCCTTGCAGTGCACTCAGCTTGTCCTGCACCGCCGTGAGCTGGGCAAGCTGGGTAATGCGCTCGGCCTCGCGGTCGCTGTCGGTCATGCCTTCGGCGGCGGCTACTTGCGCAGCTTGTGCCTCCAGGTTGCTGCCGGTGCCTTCCACCGGGCGGATGCCGGCGCGCAGCTTGGCGCGCAAGGCCAGCAACTCGTCCACCAGCGCGCGCTCGGCCGCCCAGCGTGCATCCAGCGCGGCCAAACGGGTTCGCTCACCGGCCAGCAGCTCGGTGGCCTCGGTTTCGCGTTTGCCGATGTCGATGCCGATCGCCCGCTCGCGGCCGATGATGCCCAGCTCGGTTTCCAGCGCCTCGATGCGCTTGCGGCAATCGTCCACCTCGGCGGGCGTGGCATGCAGGCTGACGGCCACCCGGGCACAGGCGGTGTCGAGCAGGCTGACGCTCTTGTCGGGCAACTGGCGGGCCGGGATGTAGCGGTGGCTGAGCTTGACCGCAGCCTCCAGCGCCTCGTCCAGGATCTGCACCTGGTGGTGTTTTTCCATCGTGCTGGCCACGCCGCGCATCATCAGGATGGCCTTGGCCTCGTCGGGCTCGTCCACCTGCACGGTCTGGAAGCGGCGGGTCAGCGCCGGGTCTTTTTCGATGTGCTTTTTGTACTCGGCAAAGGTGGTGGCGCCGATCGTGCGCAAGGTGCCGCGCGCCAGCGCGGGTTTGAGCAGATTGGCGGCATCACCGGTGCCGGCCGCACCACCCGCGCCCACCAGCGTGTGGGTCTCGTCGATGAACAGGATGATGGGCTTGGCCGAGGCCTGCACCTCGTCGATCACCGAGCGCAGGCGCTGCTCAAACTCGCCCTTCATGCTGGCACCGGCCTGCAGCAGGCCCACGTCCAGCGAGCGCAACTCCACCTCTTTCAAGCTGGGTGGCACATCGCCGCGTGCAATGCGCTGGGCAAAACCCTCGACCACCGCAGTCTTGCCCACACCGGCCTCGCCCACCAGGATCGGGTTGTTCTGGCGCCGCCGCATCAGGATGTCCACCACCTGGCGGATCTCGTCGTCGCGGCCGACGATCGGGTCCATCTTGCCGTTGCGCGCCTGCTCGGTCAGGTCGACCGTGAACTTCTTCAAAGCCTCTTGCTTGCCCATTGCCGCCGGGGCGATGGCACCGCTGGCCTCGCCCGGCGCCGCACCACCGGCGCCGCCAGTGGAGCCATCGCTGGCGCCCTGGCCATCCTCGGGCGATCCGGCGGTGATCTTGGGCAGCGCATCCGAGACATCGTCCACCTTCAGCTTCTCAAACTGGCGGCTGATGGCCAGCAAGGCATTGCGCAGGTTTTTGGTTTTGAGCAAACCCACCAGCAGATAGCCGCTGCGCACCACATGGTCGCCGTACAGCAGCGTGCCGTAGACCCAGCCGCGCTCGATCGCGTCGGCGATGTTCTCGGCAATGCCGGAGATGCTGGTGGCGCCGCGTGGCAGTCGGTCGAGTGCGGCGGTCAAGTCCTTGGCCAGCGCCGACATGTCGAGCTGGTAATGCTTGATCACCCGGTGCCAATCGGAATCCTGGCTTTGCAGCAACTGCGCCAGAAAGTGTTCCAACTCCACATACGGGTTGCCACGCAGCTTGCAGAACACGGTGGCACCCTCCACCGCCTTGTAGGTGGGCTGGTTGAGTTTGCCAAACAGGGTGACGCGGTTGATCTCTGCCATGGTGCTTTCCTCAGGAATGCAAAGGGTTCGGAACGAGGTTCAATGCAGCGGGTTTGTTGCCCGGCGGTGGGCCCAGCCAGGTGGTCCAGCCCAGCCGGCCGTACTGGCCGGGGCGGCAGGCCGGCACCTGCTTTTTGTCGAGATCCAGCCGCAGATCCCAGCCAAACTCCAGCCCGACATACTGCCGAAGCAGCGCTTGCAGCGCAGGCAGCACGCTGCCCACCGGCAGCAAGGCCTCAAACGCCGCCAGCGACAAAGGCCCGATATGCACCCGAAAGTGGTGCTGTCGGTCAAACACCGATTGGCCCAGCACTGCACTGACACCAAGCTGCGAGGTGGACATCCGGCGTGACGCGGCGCGCCGGCCGATGCGGCTGCGCTCAGCGGCCGGCAGCGCCATCCAGCGGCCGACAAACTGCTCCACCCGCACCTGCATGCCCAAAAAGCCCGACAGCAGGTTGGCCAAGCCATCCGCATGGCGCACCTGGCGCGACAGCAGGCCGGCAAAGGCCAGCCGGGCATGGTCGGGCGCCGCATCGCGGCCGCGCCAAGCCTGGCTACCCACACCGATCATCGAGCCGACGTAATCGGCAAAGCGGTCTTCGTCCGGTCGGTCCAGGCTGACGGCCGGCTGGGCCTGGGCCCAGGCACGGTAAAACAGCAGCAGCAGCCGGTGGTGAAACAGGTCGGCAAAACGGGCAAAGGTTTCGTCGCCCTTGTGCATGCGCCGCTCCCGCGCATACGCCGTCATGTGCAGCGGCAATGGGCCGTTGGGGCCGAACAGGCCAAAAAAGCGCACTTCGATGCGCGGCTTGCCACTGCGGTCTGCCAGGTCCACCAAGGACAGGCTGGACGATGCAAACGCCATCTCGGCCGCCTGGCCCAAACGCACCGGCTCGTCCACCGGGCGCCTGGCCATGCCCAGCCTGGGTTTGTCGGCGTGGTACGCCTCCACCCGCCGCAGCACGCCGAAAAAATCGTGCAGATGCGGCGCGGCAGCCACGGCGATCAGAGGATCGGTCGGGTGCCGCATCGTGGCCTTCCGTTCAGGATGTCGCCGCGGTTGGGGGTGTGCAGGCGAAGCTGGGTAAACCCATTGATCGACACATGGCGGGCGACAAAGCGCTCCAGCACGCAGCCCAGCAAAAACGCGCTGGCGCCTTCAAACGACAGGTCGTCGGCCTCCACAGTGACCGCCACGCCGCGGCCAAAGGTGATCGGCCCGGGCATCGGCAAGCGCCGCACCACCGGCTGCAGATTGACCGAGCGCAGGCCGTCGATCTGGCGCTGCGCACCGGCATCGCCGGTGGGCGCGTACAGCCGCAAAATCTCGCGCAGCGCAGCAGCGCCTTCTTCGGCCGTGGTGTCGGTGAGCGACAAGTGGTTCAGCGACAACTGGTTGATCAGCTTCCAGTTCAGATTGGCCTCGCGCATTGCCGACATCGGCCGAGACGGGCCTTTGATCACCTGGATGCGCTTGACCGGCGCGGTCTGGGCCAGAGTCAGATCACCTTTGGCGCTGCCCACCGGCATCAACACCGGCAAGTCGCGGTTGGTGCACAGCGCACGCACGCCGATCTGGCGCAACTCGGCCGAAAACGGTGCTTCTTGCGGATCCACCACCGACAAAAAAACCTCGGTGCCGATGTAGGCGGTGCGTGGCCCGTCGCGCTGCTGTTGCTGCGACATCAGCCGCGGCTGGCGCTGGGTGGAGAAGTAGGCGACGTGACCGTGGGCCTCGGTGTGGAAGGCGTTGTAGAACGGCAGAAAGCGCCATTCACTGTGGATGCCGGTGCCGTAGCCCACCACCTCCTGCAATGAATGCACCTCGAAGTCTTGCGGCCGGGTGCGGTCGGGCACGACATGGAATTCATTCGTCTCGGTGCCCACGTGGATGCGGTCGCAGCGCCGCTCCAGCAGGTTGATCGCCGGCACGCAATGCAGCGCCAGGCTGGCTAAGTCCACCGATTGCAGCAAGGCGTTGTCCAACTTGCTGAACAGCAGCACGATGTCCACCTCGCTGCC
Source organism: Betaproteobacteria bacterium (assembly GCA_031411635.1). Classification (GTDB taxonomy): domain Bacteria; phylum Pseudomonadota; class Gammaproteobacteria; order Burkholderiales; family Burkholderiaceae_C; genus Pseudaquabacterium. The sequence continues at coordinate 4,208 of JANOBL010000334.1, read as the reverse complement.
ACCCCGGCGGCGCAGCGCCTCGCCAATGCCCTGCAGATCAAAGAATAAAAACCGCTGCGGAAACGCAAAGTATTCCTGCAGCAGCCGGTAGCCCTCAAAACCGTGCAGGGTCTGCGGCAGCAAGGCCTGGTTGTCGTCGAAGCCAGTCGGCGCTATGCACTCGCCGTCGATCGCTTCAAACCAGCCGGCCGGGCGCTTGGTGGGCAACAGCAGCAGCCCCAGTGCATGGCCGCCGATCAGCTCGTGCAGCCGGTAGGCCACATCGTCCAGGCCGCTGCAGTGCAGGCGCAAGTCGTCCAGCGCGATCTGCGAAAAATCCAGCCCTGCGGTGCAGCTCAAACGCAGCCGCAGGCCGGATCGGTACTTGCGCCACTCCGGCACCGCCGCCATCGGCAAATCGGCGGCCTGGCTGAAGTACTCCACCTGGGCCAGCGCCAGCGGCCACATCACCAGGTCTTGCGCGGTGCGGAACTCACAGGCCGTGGCCCCGGCCTTGCCGGGCTGGCCATGCATCACGCTGCCACGCGCCAGGCGCAGGCCCTTGGCCAGGCTGGGGTCGCCCAGATCGGGATGCACCTGGGCGATCAACATCGCCGGTGTGGGCGCCAAAAACTGCGGGTAGACGATCTCCAGCAGCCGCTGCGTGAAGCGTGGAAACTCGGCGTCGATCTTGAGCTGGATGCGCCCGGCCAAAAACGCAAAACCCTCCATCAGCCGCTCGACATACGGGTCGGTGACCTCCAAACCCTCCAGCCCCAGCCGCGCCGCAATTTTTGGAAATTGCTGGGCAAACTCGCCGCCCATCTCACGCAGATGGCGCAGTTCTTCGTTGTAGTAGCGCAGCAGGCGCGGGTCCATGCGGGTGGTGTCCTATCGGTCCAGCTCGCGCACGGCGACCCGGCCGGTTTCAAGATCGATGTCGGTGTGCAGCAGCAACTCCAGCGGCACCGGCTGGGCCCAAAGCTGCCCGCTGATGCGAAAGCCGATCAGGTTGTGGTGGTCAAGCTGCACGTTGGACATCACCACCTCCACCGCCAGCGTGGCCGGCAGGATGCGCGGCTCGTGCTCCAGGATGGCTTGCTTGACACGCGATTGCAACTGGCCCAGATCGATGCCCGAGGTGGACAGCCCTGACAGCGCCGGCAGGCCAAAATTGAGCACCGAGTTGCGGGCATGCGGCGCGCTGGCCCAATCAACGCCCTGGCCCAGCGCGGTGGCGTTGAACAACCAGGCCAGATCCCGCAGCACCAGATCACGCAACCGGCTGCGGTTGATCACCCGCGCCTCGGCGGTCTCTACCAGCGATTCGGGGTTGTCGTCGGTCAGCCGGTCCAGCAAGGCCGGTTGCAATCGGTCCTGGGCGCGCAGGGTGGCCATGGTTTGGCGGGCCGGCGCGTAGAAAATTCAGGCGTCGGCGTGTGTCAGCACCACCGAGCGCAGGTCCATCAGACCAAACTCTGCCGTGTCAGTGCTGATCAATCGCTGGCCCAGGCCGATGAACTCACCGGGGGATGTTTCGCGCCAATCGGTCTGGCGCGCCAAGGCCAGCGAATCGCCACCGGCCAGCGTGGTGTCGGGGTAACGGGTGGGGATCAGGCCCACCACCTCGCCACCGTTGGTGAACTCAAAGTGCGCCGGCATCCAGATCGCGTCGCGCAGGTCTTCGGGCGGGTCCACATCCACCTTGGCCAATCGGTTCCAGGGCAGCCAGTAATACCGGCCGTTGATGATGGCCTCCAAGGTGGGCCCAAGCCGGGTGTCGGCATCGGCAATCCACGCAAAGGGCTGGTCGTTGGCCACACCAGCGGTGGCCGGCGCCTGCTCCAGCGCCTGGGCACGAAGCTGGCGAGCGGCATCGGCCTCGCCCTTGCCATGGCGCAACATGGCTTCGATCAGCAAGGCCACCCAGGTCTCGGGCTCGCCAAACAGCATCGGCACCTTGTGGCCGGCAAATACCTGCAAACGCAAGGTTTCGCAGGCAATCGCCTCGCGGTAGGTTTGCACCATCGGCAAGGTGCCGGCGTCCAGCTCCAGCGACACATTGAGCTGGTTCAGCGCGCGCTCCCATTGCCCCAGCACGCACAGCAACTGGAACAAAAAGACCCGCAGCTTGGCATCTTGCGGGTGCGAGCGCACCTGCTCGGTCAGCAGCTTGAGCGCACGCAGCGCGTCGCCGTCCTTCAGTGCTTGTTCGGCGGCACCGGTGTGCGCCAACGAGAGGGCCATCGTGGGTCTGCCTTGAATAGGTGCTGGACAAGATAAAGACAGCGCGAGGCCTGCGCCCGCGCTGTCATCATCCATCGCAAACCGCCCGGCCGGCCGCAGCCACCAGGCACGGGCCCAAGATCAGCCGGGCACGTTCTCGGCAATCTTCCACTTGAAGATGCCGGCGCTGGCCACCGCACCCTTGGCGTCCTGCTTGAAGTAATCAAACGCCACGGTGGCAAAGTTCAAGGTCACGTTTTCGGTCAAGCGATCTTCGCCGCCCGAGCCCCCGGTGCTGATCGAGGTGACGATCACTTCTTCCAGCGTGATCTCGATGTACTTTTGCTGCAACTCGCCGGCCTTGCGCACCAGCAGCACGCACTTGTCAATGTGGCTGCCTTTGGCCAGCGCGCCCATCAAGGCCTGGGAGGCGCTGTCGATGTACTTGGTGATCGAGATATCCTGAAAATTGGCCTTGCCTGCGCCCCCGCCACCACCGGTGTGGGTGGTGCCAGACTGCGACATGCCCCAGCTCCAGGCCAGGATGTCGATATCGCCCTTGGGCCCCTGCGCCTTGTCGCGGGATTCACCCTTGATCTTGGCGCCCATGTTGATGAACATGTCCATTGCCATGACAAACTCCTAGAAATTTGGTCCCGAAGCGGGCCTGGGGATACTGCAGAAAGCGCCTGATGGGCCAGGCGCCCTCAGCCGTGCAGCCGACTGAGGATGAATAAACGGCTTTGATCTGTAGCGCTGGCGCTCAGCCTCCCTTGGCCGATGGCAGCTTGGACACCAGCCGCAAGGAAACCGTCAGGCCTTCCAACTGGTAGTGCGGACGCAGGAAAAACTTGGATTGGTAATAGCCGGGGTTGGCCGGGTCTTCGGTCACGATCACCTCGGCGGCGGCCAGTGGGCGGGTGGCCTTGGTGTTTTCAGACGAATTGATCGGATCACCATCCACATATTGCGAAATCCATTTGGACAACCACCGCTCCACCTCGTCGCGCTCTTTGAACGAGCCGATCTTGTCGCGCACGATGCATTTCAGGTAATGCGCAAAGCGGCAGGTGGCAAACAAATAAGGCAGGCGCGCGGCCAGCCTGGCGTTGGCGGTGGCATCCGGGTCGTCGTACTCGGCCGGTTTGTGCAGCGATTGCGCGCCGATGAAGGCGGCAAAATCGCTGTTCTTGCGGTGCACCAGCGGCATGAAGCCGTTGCCGGCCAGCTCGGCCTCGCGCCGGTCTTCGATCGCGATCTCGGTCGGGCACTTCATGTCCACACCACCGTCGTCGGTGGGGAACGAGTGGGTGGGCAGGTTTTGCACCGCGCCGCCGGACTCGATGCCGCGGATGCGTGAGCACCAGCCGTATTCCTTGAACGAGCGGTTGATGTTGGTGGCCATCGCATATGCCGCGTTGGCCCAGGTGTACTTGCCATGCTCGGCCGAGCCGGTGTCTTCTTCAAAATTGAAGGCATCCACCGGATTCGTCTTGGCGCCATACGGCAGGCGCGACAAAAAACGCGGCATTGCCAAGCCGATGTATTTGGAATCTTCCGATTCGCGCAGCGAGCGCCAGGCGGCGTATTCGGGGGTGGTGAAGATCTTCGTCAGGTCGCGTGGATTGGCCAGCTCTTGCCAGGAATCCATCTGCATCAGGCTGGGTGACGCACCCGAGATGAACGGGCAATGCGCTGCGGCGGAAATCTTGGCCATCTCGGCCAGCAACTCCACATCGGGTGCGCTCTGGTCAAAGTGGTAATCACCGACGATGGCACCAAACGGTTGGCCACCAAACTGGCTGAATTCTTCGGAATACACCTTCTTGAAGATCGGGCTCTGGTCCCAGTTGGTGCCCTTGTAGCGCTTCAGCGTCTTGCCCAGTTCGGCCTTGGAGACGTTCATCACCCGGATCTTCAGGTTCTCGTCGGTCTCGGTGTTGTTGACCATGTAGTGCAGGCCACGCCACGCGCCTTCGAGCTTCTGGAATTCCTCGTTGTGC
>JANOBL010000333.1:0-10689 GCA_031411635.1 Betaproteobacteria bacterium | reverse complement strand
GGCCGCCACTGTCGTGGTGGCGCTGGCCGGGGCCTGGATGCAATCGGCCCAGGCCCAGCCGATGTCGGGCGGTGCGGCGCATGCGATGGCGCACCACCGCATGGGCCCGGGCATGGCGGGTGGGCCGATGATGTCGGGCCGCATGCTCGATTCGGTCGGCGCCAGCGCCGACCAGAAAGCCCGCATCCAGGACATCATGACCCGCGCCCATGAAGAAGGCCGGGCTCAGCACGAAGGCGAGCGTGCGCTGCACCAGCAGATGATGGCGCTGATGGCTGCGCCGCGCATCGACGCCGCCGCTGCCGAAGACATCCGCCAGAAGCTGCAAGCCGGGCGTGACGCGGCCAGCAAGCGCCATTTGCAGGCCATGCTCGACGCCAGCGCGGTGCTGACGCCCGAGCAGCGCCACAAGCTGGCCGAAACCGCCAAGGCGCGCCGCGACCTGATGCAGCGCCACCAGCAAGAACGCCGTGCGCTCGAGCACCGCGGCTGATGGGCGCCGCACCGTGGTATCTGCCCGCCGCCGTTGAAACCCGCAGCGATGCCCACCGCGCCAGTCACGCCCGCCACCTGCCGATGTCCACCAAGCTGCTGTTGATCGACGACGATGTGCGGCTGACCGCGATGGTGGGCGACTACCTGCGCGCCAACGGCCACGAGGTGGAGGTGGCCGGCACGCTGGCGGCCGGGCGCGAGCGGCTGCGCCACGGTCCGTTCGATGCGCTGGTGCTCGACCTGATGCTGCCCGACGGTGATGGCCTGGACCTGACGCGCGAGCTGCGCGCCGATCCGCGCTTCAAACGCCTGCCGCTGCTGATGCTTACCGCGCGCGGCGAGCCGCTGGACCGGGTGCTGGGGCTGGAGCTGGGTGCCGACGATTACCTGGCCAAGCCGTTTGAGGCGCGTGAACTGCTGGCCCGCATCAAGGCCTTGCTGCGGCGCAGCCAGCCCGAGCCATCGACCGAAGAAATCCTGCGCTTCGGCCGGCTGGAGATCGACCTGGGCGCACGCCAGGCCCGCATCGACAACAAGCCCTGCGACCTCACTGGCCACCAGTTTGACCTGCTGGTGGTGCTGGCCCAGGGCGCAGGCCGGGTGCTGAGCCGCGACCAGATCATGGACTCGCTGAAGGGCCATCCGATGGAGGCGTTTGACCGCAGCATCGATGTGCATGTCTCGCGCATCCGCGCCTGCATCGAGGACGATCCAAAGATGCCCAAGCGGGTGCTGACGGTGCGGGGCTCGGGGTACGTCTTCGCCCGCAAGCAAGACCTGGACGAATGACGGCCTGGCGCGGTAGCCGGGTCAGGCTGGCCGGAGCCCCTGCTTGAAATCCCTCTACCTGCGCATCTGGCTCACCGTGGTGGCCGCGCTGGCGCTGTTTGCGCTGGTGTCGGGTTGGATGTGGCAGCGCCATGTTGAGCAAGAGCGGGTGCGTTACGAGTCTGCCGCCAGCGACCGCCTGGCCGCCTGGGCCGAGCTGGTGCAGCGTGCCCTGCCCACGGTGGACGCACCGGTGGCCGAGCAGGCCGAGGCGCTGCGTGAATGGTCGGCCCGGCTCCGGGTGCCGCTGGCGCTGGACGACCGGCGCGGCGTGCGCATCGGTGCGTCCGACAGCTTTTTGCGCCGCGAGGCCGAGGGTGGCCCACCGGCCGCTGCGGTGCGGCTGGACGATGGCCGCATGCTGTGGCTGGCGCGCCGGGTGATGCGGCGGCCATCGCCCGATCGCCCACCGCCTGACGATCTGATCGGCTGGCGCGCCACGCGGCAGCAAAACCCGCCGCTGCAACATTCGCCACGCGGCCCGATGCTGGGCGACCACCCACCCGGCCCGGCGCTGGGCGAGCGCGGCAGCGGCATGCTGGCGCCCACCGACCCGCTGGCGCTGCCCGGCCTGCCTGGCCTGCAGCAGCTCGGCCTGGGCCTGCCGCAGGCGATCGGCCCGCTGATCCTGGTGGCGATGTTGTTTGTTGCGGTGGCGGCCGGTGCGTTTCCGGTGGTGCGGCGCTTGACGCGCCGGCTGGAGGCGCTCAAAAAAGGGGTTGAGGCCTTTGGTGCTGGCAATCTGGCGCAGCGGGTGGACAGCGGCGGCCGCGACGAGGTGGCCGCCGTGGCCGCCACTTTCAACCAGGCTGCCGGCCGCATCGAAACCCTGGTGCGCAGCCACCAGAACCTGCTGGCCAATGCCAGCCACGAGCTGCGCTCACCGCTGGCCCGGCTGAAGATGGCGGTGGCGATGATGGCCGAGATGCCCGAGGCCCAGCGCGCCGGGCTGAAGCGCGAGATCGATGCCAACGTGGCCGAGCTGGACGCGCTGGTCGAGGAGGTGCTGCTGGCCAGCCGGCTGGATGCGCGGCAAGGCCCCGAATGCGACGGCGCTGTGGATTTGCTGGCGGTGGCCGCCGAGGAGGCGGCGCGCATCGGCGCCGAGGTGGAGGCGCTGGGCAACACCGCGCAGCCGCTGGTGGCCGGCAACGAGCGGCTGCTGCGCCGCGCGCTGCGCAACCTGCTGGAAAACGCGCGCCGCTACGGTGGTGGCGAGATCAGCACCCAGGTGGCGGTGGCGGCCGATGGGGCGGCCTTGATCCGCGTCTGCGACCGCGGGCCGGGTGTGCCGGCCGAGTTGCGCGAGCGCATCTTCGAGCCGTTTTTCCGCCTGCCCGGCCATGCCGAGCGCGAGGGCGGTGTGGGCCTGGGCCTGAGCCTGGTGCGGCAGATCGCGCAAGGTCACGGCGGCAGCGTGTTTTGCGAGGCCCGCGACGGCGGTGGAAGCTGTTTTGTGATCAAGCTGCCGGCTGGCCGCCCGCTGCCTGCGCCGCCAGCGGCGGCTTGACGGCCGCCGCGCTGCGCCGGTGCTGGGCCAGCACCCAGGCCAGCAAGCCGCTCAGCAAACAGGCCGCCAAAGTCAGCCCGGCGGTGGCGGCAATCCAGAAGCCCCGTGCACCTTGCCAGGCTGTCGGCAGGCTGTCGCTGACCCCAAACGCCAGCGCATACCCGCCGCCCAGGCCCACGCCCCACAGCGACAGCACAAAGATCAGCATCGGCACGGTGGTGACGCGCCAGGCGCGCAGCACAAACGCGGCAACCGTCTGCACCGCATCGGCGGCATGGAACAGCGCCACCCAGGCCAGCAGCGGCAGCGCGGCGGCCAGCACCGCCGGGTTGTCGGTGTACAGCCGCAGCACCGGCTCACGCGCAAACAACACCCCGCTGCCCACCGCCAGCGCCAGCGCAGCCGCAAACTGCAAACCATGCCAGCCCAGGCGGCGTGCGTCCGCCAGGTCATCGGCGCCGATGCGCTGCGCCACCAGCGTGCTGGTGGCATTGCTCAAACCCAGCGGCAGCATGAACAGCAGCGACACCAGGTTGACCGCAATCTGGTGCCCGGCCACCGCCGTCTCGCCCAGCCGTGAAATAAAGATCGCCATGAACGAAAACCCCGACACCTCGACCAGGATCGTCAGCCCCATTGGCAGGCCCAGCCGCAGCAGCTCGCGCAGCGATCCGGCATGCGGCGCGCGCTGCCCCGGCGCATGGAACTCAAAGCGTCGGTAAAACGGATCGCGCCGCATCACCCACCAGGCGATCAAGGCCTGGGCCCACATCGCCACCAGCGTGCCGATGCCGCAGCCCACCACCCCCAGCGCCGGCAACCCGATGGCCGGCACGCCCGATACCAGCGCCAGCGACAGCGGCACCTTCAGCACCAGGCCACCCACCTGGATCAGCATCACCGCCTTGGGCCGCGACACCGCGACGTTGAAACCCCGGTACACCGTGAACACCAGCGACGCCGGCAGCGCAAACGCCAGCGCCAGCAAATAGCCGCGCACCTTGTCGGCCACCGCCGGGCTGGCCCGCGACAGCGCCAAAAACGGCGCCGGAAACGCCAGCAGCGCACTGCCCAGCAGCGCCAGCGCCAACGCCAGCCACAGCGCTTGCCAGGCCTGGTGGCCGGCCTCGCGCAGCTTTTGCGCGCCAAAGAGCTGGCCGACGATCGGGCTGATCGCCAGCACCATGCCCATCAGCCCGACAAACACCGTGATGTAGCTGGCGCCACCCACCGCCAGCGCCGCCAGATCGGTGGGCGAGTGGCGCGCCACCAGCACGGTGTCCACGGTGCCAAAACCCAGCACCGCCACCTGGCCGACAAACACCGGCCAGGCCAGCGGCACGATGCGTTGCACGCTGGCGCGGAGGTGGGCGCTCATCGGGTGGAGCCGGTGCTCGGCGGGTCGGCCGGGGCGCTTTCGGGGTCGCGGTGCACCCGCTCGGCATAGCGGTTGAAGCGCCAGGCCGTGCCGTCCATCGTGATGCGGTGCCAGACATCGCGTTTTTCGGCTGGGCTGAAAGCGGTCCAGTGCTGCACCTCGTGCTCGCTGCGGCCGCAGCCCTTGCACAGCGCATCGCCCTGCGCGGTGGAGCAAATGGCGATGCACGGCGCATCGGGGGTCTGGGCGTACCAGGCCAGCCAGGCGTTGCGGGCGGTGGCCGGCATCGACGCTTCGTCGGCCTGCGGCTCGCGGTAGTACACCATCAGCGCATACACCTCGGCCAGCGCACGCACCTGGCTGCAGGCAGTGATGCCGTCGGGCGAGGGGCTGCGCTCACGCCACCAGTTGATGGCCGCTTCGATGTCGATCAGGTGGATGCCGGCCATGGCGGGTTGGGCAGGGGGCAGCCAGCATAGCGTGTTCACGCGCTGCGGCCTTGGCATGGGGCATGCATACTTTGCGCATGCACTGCACCCTGGATTTCACGCCCCCACCCTGGCTGCGGCCGCTGGCCCTGGCCACCCTGCTGCTGGGCCCGATCGGCGGTGGCGGGGTGCGCGCCGGTGAGTTCAGCGACGAGTTCGACCGCCAGCGCTTCAAGACTTCGCTGGCCAGCGAGATCGCGTTCCGCGAGGCTGCTCTGCACGTGGCCTGGGGTGCGGAGCCGCTGTGCGACGACACCAACGAGATCGAGCCGCTGGTGCTGTGGTCGGTGCGCACGATGCGCAACCGCCTGTCGGCGCACGAGCAAAAGCTGTTCACCCAGGCCACCGGCATGGACGAGCACTGGCGCATCGCCTGGCTGGACGAAGGCGCGTCCGATGACCTGAAAGTTGGCCAGCGGGTGGTGGCTGTCAACAAGCGGCTGCTGCCCGCGCCCGGCGCCAAACTGGAGTTGACCGCCATGCTGCGTGGTGGCGCGGCGATGACGGTGGACGACCAGGCGTTTTGGGAGGTGATGCACCAGGCGCGCGATGAGGCCAATGCCGACTCATCGATGATCTTCACGCTGGAGGGTGGGCGCGAGGTCAAGGTGGGCACGCAGACCGGCTGTGCCGGCACTGTCACCGCCACCGCGTTTGACAACGAGCCGCAGAACTTTCAGCGCCAGGAGGGCCGGCGCAGCAAGATCCCCGGCAATGCCTTGCTGGAGGCGCAAAACCAGGACGAGCGGCGCTGGTTGGCAGCGTTTGGCACCTATTTTCTGGCCAGCGAGGGATCGATCCTGCGCCAGCGCTCGGCCGACAGCAATGCCAATGCGTTTTTGATCGGCAAGGTGCTGGCGCTGGCGGTGCCGGGCGCGGGCACCGTGTTGTCGGCGGTGGAGGCGCAAAGCCAGCGCACGATCCAGGTCGATGGCCTGGTCGGTGGCGCCGACCTGTTTGCCAACGAGGTGGTGCTGGCCATGGGCGGTGACCCTGCGGTGGGGCTGAAGCTGTCGGACCGGCTGCAGGCCAAGGGCATCGCCGCCGATGTGCTGGTGATGACGCCGTTCAGGCGCTCCAACGTCGAGCTGCATCTGAAGCAGTTGCGCGATATCGAATTGGCGCGGCGCCAGGCCGAGTTGACGGAGGCGGCCAAACCGGCGGACGGCGCCAAGCCAGCCGCCGCGCCGGCATCGGCCGCCAGCCGCTGAACAAGTAAGGTTGCGGCGGCCAGCGCGACCAACCGGCTGTTCAGCCACTGCGCGGAGTTGCCATGCCCCCCAGCCTTCAAGCCCTGTTCTGCAGCCTTGCACTGGCCACCACGCTGCCGGCGCTGGCCCAGCCGGCAGCCAGTTGCACGGCCCGCTCGGGCGAGCGCCAGGCGATGCTGGTGGAGCTGTACACGTCCGAAGGCTGCAATTCCTGCCCACCGGCCGACCGCTGGTTGTCCACGTTGAAATCCAAACCCGAGCTGCTGGCCGCCGCGTTTCACGTCGATTACTGGGACCGGCTGGGCTGGGTGGACCGCTTTGCCAGCGCGCGCCACACCGAGCGCCAGGCCGAGCAGCAGCGCACGGCCGGTGCAGGCTTTAGCTACACGCCGCAGGTGCTGGTGAACGGCCGCGACTGGCGCGGTGCGCCCAGCTTGCCGGTGCTGGACGCCAAGGCGCGGGTGCAGATCGCCCTGCGCCGGGTGGACGAGCGCCAGGTGGCGGTGGCCATCACGCCGCAGCCCGGTGCGCCGGCCAGGCTGGCGCTGTGGTGGGCGCTGCTGGAGGACGGCCATGTCTCGGCCGTGGCCGCCGGCGAAAACCACGGCGTGAGCTTGCGCCACGACCATGTGGTGCGCCAATACGGCCGGCTAGCAGCCTGGACCAGCAGCGCCACACAAGAATTGCAACTGATGGCCGGTGCCAATGGCGAAGGCGGGCGCAAGGCCCGCCTTCTGGTGGTGGTCACCGATGCCACCACCGGTGCGCCGCTGCAGGCCGCTCAGTTGGGTTGCTAGAACCCAGTGAGCGGCTGCGGCGGGTTGGAGCTTCAGCGCGGCGTGCGGCGCGGCCCGAAGCCAGGCTTGCCGCCACCAAACGCCGGACGGGCAGGGCGCTCGCCGCCAAAGCCTTCACGGGCCGGACGATCACCACCGCCAAAGCCGCCAGCGGCACGCGGCGCCTGGCTGCGACTGTCGTTGCGGAAACCACCTTCGCGGAAGCCGCCGCCTTGCGGTGCACCGTCCCGGAAGCCACCCTGGGGCCGGCCGGCATCGCGGAAACCGCCTTGGGCATGGCCTTCATCACGGTGGCCACCATGCGGGCGCTGATCGCCACCAAAGCCGCCTGCCGGGTGCCGGTCAGCACCAAACCCAGCGCCACCGCCACCATAGCTTGCGCGATCATTGCCCCGGTCGGCACGCGGACCACCAAAACTCGGCCGGCCGCGGCCACCAAAGCCCGGCTTGCCACCAAAGCCACCACCGCTGGGGCCGTTCATCGTCGGCGCGGTGTACTTGGGCTCCAGCCCGGCCACCACCGCCACCGCGATCGGCTGCGTGGTGAAACGCTCGATACGGCGGATCATGCCCACGTCACGGCGCTCGGCCAAGGTGATCGCCAGGCCGGTGCGGCCGGCGCGGCCGGTGCGGCCGATGCGGTGGATGTAATCCTCGGGCTTCATCGGCAGGCCGTGGTTGATCACATGGCTGATGGTGGGCACGTCGATGCCACGCGCGGCCACGTCGGTGGCCACCAGCACCCGCAGATGGCGGTTGCGCAGGTCTTGCAGCACCCGGTTGCGCTTGCCCTGCGGCATGCCGCCGTGCAGCGCCGCCACCGCGTGGCCGATCTGCGCCAGCTTGAACGCCACCTCGTCGGCATCGCGCTGGGTGCTGGTGAAGACCAGGCACTGGTCCATGTCCTTGTCGGTCAGCAGTTGCTCCAGCAAGGCATGCTTGTGGTGCATGCTGTCGGCCCAGTGCAGGCGCTGCTCGATGCCGGCATGGCTGTCGGTGTGCTTGTCCACGCTGATGCGCTGCGGCTCCTTGGTGAGCTGCTGCGCCAGATGGCCGACATTGCCGTCAAAGGTGGCCGAGAACATCAGCGTCTGGCGCGCTTCTGGCAAGGTCTGGGCGATCGTGGTGATGTCGTCGATGAAGCCCATGTCCAGCATGCGGTCGGCTTCGTCCAGCACCAGCATTTCCACATTGGCCAGCACCGCGGCGCCCGAGTTCATCAGGTCCAGCAAACGGCCGGGGGTGGCGATCAGCACATCCAGCGGCGCACGCAGCGCCTTCAGTTGCGCCTGGTAAGGCACGCCACCAACAACGTGCGCCACTTTCAGGCCTGACACACCGTAGCCGTACACCGAGCAAGCCTTGGACACTTGCTGGGCCAGCTCCCGGGTGGGGGCCAGCACGAGGATGCGCGGGCCGAAGCTGCGGCCTTTTTCGCGCTTCTTGGCCGGGTCTTGCCGGGCGTCCAGTATGCGTTGCAGCGCCGGCCAGACAAAGGCGGCGGTCTTGCCGCTGCCGGTCTGCGACGAGACCAGCAGGTCACGGCCGGTCAGCGCCAACGGCACGGCACGGGCTTGCACATCGGTGGGGCTGGGGTAGCCGGCGTGCGTGATCGCCTTGACGATCTCGGGCGCCAGGCCAAGTGCCAAAAATTCGGCGCCAGCGGGCACGGCGGGTGGGCCTTTGATCACCGGCGCGGCGATGTCGGTGATGGTGTCCACGGGCAACGTGGGTTCCAGGGCGAGGTCAAAACTCATGATGGTTCACTTTTCTGTCAGATCCGGCCGGGCCTCGGTGGCTTGTGACCACGGCAAAGCCCAGCCGCAGCGCCGCGTGAAATACGCAGGCAACCGCAGTGGGGTCGCAACTTCTTTGGAAGGGTGGGGCAAAAGAAGGCGGGCTATCCCACCGGGGGCTGTGTGCCCACTTTGGATCTCGCCAGCATGCCCAAACGTCCTGAAGCGACGGCATCGCCGCCAACCAGGACTCGAGACGCGATGAGATCCCTGCGCTGTTGTGGCAACTCGCTGTTGTGACAGCTCGCTGTTGTGACAGTTAACAGAGCCCGGCTCAATGAGGGTCAGAGGGGATGAACGAATGCACCCAGCAAAACCGGCGCAGCCGCTGATTATGGCAGAGATAGTCGGCGCGTGCTGGTTCTCCCGGTGTGATCAGCGATGTGACGAGATCAGGCGGCGCGCCGGTCTGCCTTGATCAAGTCGCTGGCCTTCTCGGCAATCGTGATCGTCGGCGCATTGGTGTTGCCCGAGACGATGCTCGGCATGATCGACGCATCCACCACCCGCAACCCTTGCAGCCCATGCACTTGCAGCCGGGCATTCACCACGTCGTCGGCGCCCGTGCCCATGCGGCAACTGCCCACCGGGTGGTAGATGGTGTCGGCATGGCCGCGGATGAAATCGGCGATCTGCGCATCGGTTTGCGCGCCAGCCGAGGCCGCCAGCTCCCGCCCGCCCAGGCCGGCCAGTGCCGGTTGCTGCAGGATCTGGCGCATCTGCTTGAAGCCTTTGACCAGCCGTTCCAGGTCGTTCTCGACCTGAAGAAATGCGGGGTCGATCAGCGGTGCGGCCAGTGGGTCGGTGCTGGCCAGCCGCACGCTGCCCCGGCTTTGTGGATCCAGCAGGCATACATGGCACGAGAAACCATGGCCAAACACCGTGGTGCGGCCGTGGTTGACCAGCTTGCCGATGACAAAGTGAAGCTGCAGGTCGGGTCGGGTTTGCTCAGGGCTGCTGCGGATGAAGCCACCGGACTCGGCAAAGTTGGTGGTCAATCGACCGGTGCGGTGGCGGCGCCATTCCAAGATCCCCTGCACCGCCTGCGCCAGGCCGGTGAGCGACAAGCCAAACAGCTCGGTGATGCGGGGCGCATCCACCACCTGCACCACGTCCACATGGTCGTGCAAATGGCTGCCCACGCCCGGCAGGTCATGCAGCACCGGGATACCGAGGGCTTGCAGATGCGCACCAAGGCCAATGCCGCTCAACATCAGCAGTTGCGGCGATTGCAGCGCCCCGGCGCACAGCAGCACCTCGGCGCTGGCCATCACTTGCTGGCGCTGGCCGTTTTGCAGGTATTCCACCCCGGTGGCGCGTTGGCCATCCAACAGGATGCGGGTGGCCTGGGCCTTGGTGATCACCTGCAGGTTGGGCCGGCCCAGTGCCAAGCCCAGGTAGGCCTTGGCCGCACTGCAGCGCTCGCCGCCCCGGTGTGTTACCTGGTAGGGGCCAACGCCTTCCTGGCTGGCGGCGTTGAAGTCGGGGTTCAGCGCATGGCCGGCCTGTTGTGCGGCCTGCACAAACAGCGCCGAGCAGCGGTTGGGTTGCAGCAGGTCTTGCACCTGCAAGGGCCCACCCGCGCCGTGCCAGGCGTCGGCCCCCCGGCGGTTGTTCTCGGCGCGTTTGAAGTACGGCAGCAAGTCGTCCCAGGCCCAGCCCGGATTGCCGGCGGCGGCCCAGGCGTCGTAATCGGCATGCTGGCCACGCAGGTAGATCATCGCGTTGATCGAGCTGGAGCCACCCAGCACCTTGCCACGTGGCTGGTAGCCCCGGCGGCCGTTCAAACCCGGTTGCGGCACAGTGTCGAAGCGCCAGTTCAGGCCCTTGGTCTTGGCCATCAACGCCAGGCCGGCAGGGCAATGGATCAAGGCGCTGCGGTCCACGCCGCCGGCCTCCAGCAAGGCCACCCGCACCGCAGGATCTTCGCTCAGCCGGGCCGCCAGCACGCAGCCGGCCGAGCCGCCGCCGATCACCACGTAGTCAAACATTCGTTGTTGTCCCCAGAACGGTCAGCGCCCGCTGATCGATGATATCGACCGCGCCTGCGCCGTCGTTGGCTGGAGACCTGCCTATAGACCAGTTAAACGGATAAATCGGATGTACGCAGGCGGCTGGCAGGGCGGGCGGCCTGGCGCGGGCCGAAGCCCTGGCTGTACGCCGGGGAAAGGCTCGCAACGACGCAG
>JANOBL010000332.1:0-12057 GCA_031411635.1 Betaproteobacteria bacterium | reverse complement strand
CGCCGGCGCCACCACCAGCGGACGCTCGGCGTCCGGCGCCGGATCGGCCTGCTGATGCAGCGGCAACGCTGGCGCGGCTACCGCACCGAGGGCACCCTCGTCCTGCAGCATCTGCTGGGCATGGCGGGTCAGCAAGTCCAGGCACTCGGCAAACACCGTTTGTTGGTCGGCCGGCAAACCCGCCATCCAGCGCTGGTTGCGCGCGGTGGCGGCCGCCGCAATGCGCGCATGCATCTGCCGCCCGGCGGGTGTCAGCAGCAGGTAGAACGAGCGCTGGTCGGCCGCATCGTCGCGCCGGTCCAGCAGGCCGGCCTCCAGCAAACGCGCCACCAACCGGCTGCCCTGGCCTTTGTCGATGCCCACCTCGACACAGGTCTGGCGCAAGGTGACCGGCCCAAAATGCGCCACCACGCCCAGGATGCGGCACTCGACGATGCGCAGACCCACCAGGCGCTGGTAGAGCAGCTCACCGTGCTTGGCGGTGATCGACGCCAGCACATCCAGCTTGAAGGTGGGCAAGGCATTGAAACGCAGCGGCTCGGCGCCAGCGGCGGCCGGCGCTGGTTTTGGTGCAGGTTTTGCTGCAGGAACAGCGGACATTTTTGACCGGTCCATGGGAGTTACCCTAGTAGTTGTTGTTGCAACGAACAATATCATTTCGTCGCTGTCGATGCCAATACAACTTTTGCCTGGCGCGGGGTTCACCGCATCCGGGCATCAGAAACCGGAGACTACCGCGTGACTCAAACCAACGATGCCAAGGCCTTGCGGCGGCGCGCCCTCACGCTGCTGGGGTGGGTGTCGAGCCTGATGATGGCGCTGGGCGCTGCCGGGCCGGCGCAGGCGCAGGTACAGGCGCAGGTACAGGTACAAGTACAGGATTACCCCAGCCGCACGATCCGCATCGTGCCGTTTGGCTCGGCCGGCGGGCCGATCGACCGGCTGGCAAGGGTGTATGCCGAGAAGCTGGCGCAGCGTTTGGGCCAGGCGGTGATCGTCGATGCCAAGCCGGGCGCCAGCGGCATCATCGCGGCCGATGCGGTGGCCAAGGCGCCACCGGATGGCTACACGATCCTGATGACCTTGCCGCTGACCCACATCAACGCGGCGATCCTGAACCCCAAGCTGCCCTACGACCCGGTGAAGGATTTTGAGCCGCTGACGATGGTGGGCACCGGTGGGCCGCTGCTGCTGGCGCGGGCCGATGCGCCGTATGCCAACCTCAAAGAGTACGCGGCCTTTGTCAAGGCCAAGCCGGGCACCAGCTATGGCCCCTGGGGCATAGGCTCGGGTGCCCATTTGTTTGGTGAACTGTTTGAGCGCCAGATCCGGGCCGACCTGGTGCATGTGCCCTACAAGGCCGAAACCCAGAACTTCAGCGACTTGTACGGCGGCGTGCTGGATGTCACCTGGGCCAACCCCGGCACCGCACGCTCACAAGGCAGCAAGACCAAGGTGCTGGGCATGACCGGCACGCGCCGCATGAGCCTGTTTCCAAACGCCGCCACCTTTGCCGAGCAAGGCTACCCGGGCTTCGACATCGATAGCTGGATCGGCCTGTACGCACCGGCCAAAACCCCGGCCGCCGTGCTGGACAAACTGAGCACCGCGCTGCGCGAGATCACCAAGCTGCCCGATGTGCGCGAGCGCTTGCTGGAAACCGGCTTCGAGCCACTGGGCAACAGCCCGCAGGACTTTGCTGCGCGTTACCGCGCCGACCTGCCGCGCCTGGCCGAGCTGATCAAGGCCGCCGGCATCAAGCCCGAGTAGTTTTCAGCCGGCCACAGCCCGGCGGCGCCCGCGAGTTGACGGAGACAAACGATGCAAACCAACCACGCCATCCCTGCCCTGACAAGCCCACCGCCGGTGCATCTGACAGTGCCGATGGCCGCGCCCCCCCGGCCGGCCCGGCCGGCGGCCGCCAAGCGCCCGGTGGTGCATGACGAGCTGACCGCCTTTGCCGGCGACCGCAGCTTTGTGATGTCGTTTGCCCGCGGCATGGCGGTGATCCAGGCCTTTGCCCATGTCTCGCGGCCGCTGTCGATTGCCGAGATCAGCCACCGCATCCACATCCCGCGGGCGGCGGTGCGGCGGCTGCTGCACACGCTGGGTGAGCTGGGCTATGTCAAAGTGGTGGGCCTGCGCTATGCGCTGACGCCCAAGACGCTGGAGCTGGGCAATGCCTTTGCGTCGTCCAACGACATCGTCATCGCGGTGCAGCCCATCGTCAGCCGGCTGGCCGAGCGTTTGCACAGCTTTTGCGCGCTGCTGGTGCCCGAGCATGACTACACCATGCTGATGTGCCTGGCCGGCACCGCCACCGGCAAGTCCTCCCCGGTCAACACCGTGTCGCGCCACATGGCGCCGGGCGCGGGCGCCAAGGCGCCGCTGTATGCATCTGCCAGTGGTTTGATTTTTCTCAGCACCTACACCGGGGCCCAGTTGGATGCCTACTTTGACCGCGTGGCGATGCTGCCGATCACCTTCCGCACCCAGACCGTGGCCACGCAGGTGCGCGACTCGGTGCGTCGGGTGCGTGAGCAGGGCTACGCTGTTTGCGACCGCGCTTTTGCCAACGATCTGCGCTCGATTGCGGTGCCGGTGCGCGATGCCTGCGGCACGGTGGTGGCGGCGATGATCGCGGTGGTGGGTGCCGAGCGGCTGATCGACCAGGCCTTGCGCAGCAGCCTGCTGCCGGCGCTGGGAGCGGCCGCCCAGCAAGCCGGCCAACGCTGGCGTTGAGCGCAGCGCCCGGCCGGTGCGCATTGCGCCCAGGCGCGGGCTCCGGGCCCACAACTTGATTTATCGTCGGGCGCAGTTTGTGGGCAGCCCGCCCACGCCCGCCCGCCCGCCCGGAGCCTCCCGCATGAACACCCCCACCCCGCTGCTGATCGACGTGCAAGTGCGCCGCAAGACGGTGGAAGCCGAGGGCATTGCCGGCTTTGAGCTGGTGGCTGCCAACGGCGCTGAGCTGCCGGCCTTCACGGCTGGCGCCCACATCGATGTGCACCTGCCGGGTGGCTTGATGCGCCAGTACTCGTTGTGCAATCCACCCGGCGAGACCCAGCGTTACTGCATCGGTGTGCTGCGCGATCCGGCCTCGCGCGGCGGCTCGGCCGCTGTGCACGACCAGTTGCACCAGGGCGCCACGCTGGCCATCAGCGCGCCCAAAAATCACTTTCCGCTGGAAGAAGCTGCCAAGCAGACACTGCTGTTTGCCGGCGGCATCGGCATCACGCCGCTGCTGGCGATGGCCGAGCGGTTGAGCAGCCTGGGCGCATCGTTTGAGCTGCATTACTGCACCCGCTCGGCGGCACGCACGGCGTTTTTGCAGCGGCTGCGCAACAGCGCCTTTGCCAGCAGCGTGTTTGTGCACCATGACGACGGCCCGGCGGCGCAAAAGCTGGATCTGGCGCAGCGGCTGGCCGTGCCCGAGCCCGGCACCCATATCTACGTTTGTGGCCCCACCGGTTTTCTGGATGCGGTGCGCGCCACGGCACGCGACAAGGGCTGGCCGGATGCCCAGGTGCACTTTGAGTATTTCAGCGGCGTGGCGGTGCACGCCGCCGACGACTTGAGTTTTGAGATCGTGCTGCACAGCAGCGGCCGGGTGATCCGGGTGGAAGCGGCGCAGACCGTCACCGAGGCGCTGGAAGCGCAGGGCGTGCTGATCCCGGTGTCTTGCCAGCAAGGGGTGTGCGGCACTTGCCTGACCCGGGTGATCGAAGGCGAGATCGAGCACAAGGATTTGTACCTGACGCCGGAAGAGCAAAGCGCCAATGACCAGTTCTTGCCGTGCTGCTCGCGTGCCAAGGGCAAGCGCTTGGTGATTGATCTTTGACGCTGCGTCGCGATTTCAACAAATCCGATACCGGTGCCGCAGCGATACCCGGGGTTCGGCCAGGTAGTCGGCGGCCAGCGCCGGGCGGCGCACCTCGATGTCGTCAAAGCTTGCCACGGTGTTGTTCATTGCTGTGATAACGACATTTGTCGCATTGACGACAACGAACAACAACGCCCGGGGACAAGCCCCGGGACCGCCCCCGCTCAGCGATGCACCGTCAGCACCGGCGCCATCACCAGCCCGAAGCTGCGCAACTGGCCCAGCAGGTTGCGGTGGCCAAAGGCCTGGCAGCCGGACGCAAAACCGGTCTTCAGCGGCGGCTTTTGCAATAACGAATACGCGGCATAGGCTTGCATCAGCCCGGTCTGCTTGTAATTGCTGTGGCCGTGGATCACGCAGTGCGCGCGCGCCAGCGGGCCCGAGGCATAGACCGAATCGAGTGAGGTGTTGATGCGTGGGTTTTCGCGCGGCGGCATGTCGGCCTGGATCGACGCGGCGATGTTGGCCAGCGCCGCTTCACGCTGGTCGGCCGGCAGCGGTGCAAGTTGCTCCTCATACATTTTTTGCGTCGCGACAAAACCCTCCATCACCTCACGCGCAAACACCCAGCCCAAGGCCTTGCAGTTGGCCACCCGCGGGTCGTCCTTGAACCACACCGGGTGCGAGGTGCCGGCCCAGGGTGTCACCAGCGCCGGCACGTGGTGGCCCGGCACGTTGACTTCCACATGGGTGTTCTGCGGCCACTCGATGTACTTGTTTTGCTCCAGCCGGTACCACTTGGCCTTCAGGATCGTGAAGATGGTCTGGGTGGAGGCATAGCTGGGGAAGCCCTTCCACAGCACCAGGATGTCCAGCGTGTCCAGGCCCGGGGTCTCCAGGCAGATGTTGGCGGCAATCTCGCCGGTGGTGTACATCTGTGCGATGCAGGGCGCCAGCAGCAGGCCGGCCTTGCCAAACGCGGCGCCCCAGCGGGCTTGCGCGTCCAGCAGCCAGTCTTGCTCGCCGGTGGTGTCGGTGTAGTGGCAGCCGGCGGCCAGGCAGGCTTGCACCACCTCGGGCCCGTATTTGATGAACGGGCCCACGGTGTTGTTGACCACTTGCGCACTGCGGAACAACTCGGTCAGCGCCTCCACCGTGTGCGCCACCGCCCGCACCTTGTAATCGGCGGATTCGATGCCGGGGATCTTGTCCATCACCGCTTGCACCCGGGCGGCATCGCGGCCGGCGGCGATGAACGGCACATTCAGCTCGCGCAGGTACTCGCAGACCAGCCGGCCGGTGTAGCCGCTGGCGCCGTAGACGACGACGGGTTTTTTGCATTGCTCATGGTGGTCTCCGTTGTTTTGCCGGCGATCACATGCCCATGCCGCCGTCCACCGGCAGGCCTGCGCCAGTGATGAAGCGCGCCGCATCCGAGCACAAAAACACCACCGCATCGGCCATGTCGGCCACCTCGCCCAGCCGGCCGGCCGGGGTCTGCTCGATGATCGCGCCCACTGCCGCCTCGGGCGAGGCAAACAGCCCGGCCGCCACCACGTCGCCCGCCAGCTTCATGCCCATCTCGGTGGGCACGAGGCCGGGGTAGATGCAGTTCACGCGCACGCCGTAGCCCAGCTTGCCGGCCTCCATCGCGCCCACTCGCGTCAGCCGGTCCACCGCCGATTTGGTGGCCGAATAACCGGCGATGGCCGGAAACGCAATCGTTGCCGCCACCGACGAGATGTTGACCACCGCACCACCCTTGCCCGCGGCACCCCCCGGACGCATGTTGCGGAACGCGTGCTTCATGCCGAGTGCGGTGCCAACGATGTTGACATCCAGCATGAGGCGCAGATCGGCGGCCTCGATGTCGGCCACCAGCGCGGTGATCTCGATGCCGGCGTTGTTGACCAGGATGTCAAAGCCGCCCAGCTCGGCCACCGTGCTGGCCACGGCGGCGGCCCACTGCGCATCGTCGGTCACATCCAGCGCCACAAAGCCGGCATGGGCGCCGGTGGCGGCCAGCGCGCGGGCGGTCTCGCGGCCCAGCTCGGCCAGCACGTCGGCAATCATCACCGCCGCACCGGCCTGGGCCAGTGCCTGGGCCATGCCCGCGCCCAGGCCCCGCGCACCGCCAGTGACCAGGGCCTTGCGGCCGGTCAGGTCGAACTTCGTCATGTTTGTCTCCGGTTGGTTGTTTGGAATCACGACGAAGACGATGCCAAGAAGGCACTTTACAAGTGTCAAGATTTTCTTTGACAGTTGCCCAAATTGGCTTTGCCAGCGCGCCAGCCTGGGGGTGGCTGTGCTATCTTTTGTGCACCTGCACAAAGCAGGCTCCGACCGCTCCTGCTCCTACGATGACTGCCAGCACCACCAAAGACCGCATCCCGCGCGCCCGCGTCGACAAGTTTGCCGAGCGCCGGGCCGAGCTGGGCGAGGCCGCGCTGCAAACCCTGGCCGCGCTGGGCTACGCGCGCACCAGCCTGCGTGAGATCGCGTTGAATTCGGCGTTTTCGCACGGCGTGCTGCACTACTACTTTCACGACAAGCTGGACTTGATCCTGTGCAGCGTGCGCCAGTACAAGGCGCGCTGCGTGCAGCGCTACGACCAGGTGGTGGCCGAGTCCGGCACGGTGGATGAGCTGCTGGACGGTTTTTTGCAGCGCCTGGGCGAGACCTTGTTGACCGAGGCCCCGTTGCACCGGCTGTGGTACGACCTGCGCTCGCAGGCCTTGTTTGAAGAAGCTTTCCGCGCCGATGTGGCCGAGATCGACCAGCGCCTGCAAGCCATGGTCTGGCGCGTGATGAGCCGCTTGGCCGAGCTGGCCGGCCAGCCGCTGACGCTGCCGCCCAGCGTGGTGTATGCCACTGTGGACGGCTTGTTCCAGCAATGCCTGTTGCGGCATTTGTCAGGCGATGCAACGGCGGTGGCCACGATGCAGGCCGATGTGCGGCAGGTGGTTTTGCAACTGGCGGGCACGCCGCCGCCTGCCAATATTCCCAGCCCGTCCAACAAAATCCCAGGAGACAAGCGTGTTGCTCAGCCCCCAACAAGTCGCGCAGTTTGAGCACGACGGCTACCTGTTTTTCCCTGGCCTCTTCACACCCATCGAAGCACAACGCCTGGGTGATGCCGTGCCCGCGCTGTACCAGCGGCGCGAGGCCTACAACGTGCGCGAGCGCGGCTCGGACGCGGTGCGCACCAACTTTGCCGCGCATTTGTACAGCGCGCCGTTTGCCCGCCTGGCGCGCCATCCACGCATGGTGGCGCCAGCCGCGCAATTGCTGGGCGAGGCGCTGTACATGCACCAGTTCAAGATCAACGGCAAGATGGCGTTTGAGGGGGACGTCTGGCAATGGCACCAGGATTACGGCACCTGGCGCAACGACGACCAGATGCCCACCGAACGCGCGATGAATGTGGCGATCTTTCTGGACGATGTGACCCCGTACAACGGCCCGCTGATGTTCATCCCGGGCAGCCACAAAAAAGGCGTGGTCGATGCCCGCCATGACCTGACCACCACCAGCTACCCACTCTGGACCGTGGACAACGCCTTGATCAGCCAGCTTGTGGCACGCGCCGGGGGCAAAAACGGCGGCATCGTCTCGCCGCAAGGCCCGGCCGGTTCGATGATCCTGTTTCACTCCTGCCTGGTCCATGCCTCCAGCAGCAACCTGTCGCCGTGGAACCGGGTCAGCGTGTACCTCAGCCTGTGCGCGGTCAGCAACCACATCCGCCGCCACAAGCGGCCCGAGTACATCGCGCACCGCGATTTCACGCCCATCACCTGCCTGCCCGACGATTGCCTGCTGCAGGACTATCCGGTGGACCTGCCGTGGGCCAATGGCATGCCGGCCAGCGCGCTGCTGACATCAAACGACAGCTTTTTGCGGGCCGCCTGATGAGCCTTTACGCCAAGCTGCAGCAGCGTGCTGCCGAGCAAAGGCCGGTGCGTATCGGCTTGATCGGTGCCGGCAAGTTCGGGTCCATGTACCTGGCGCAAGTGCCGCGCACGCCAGGTGTGCACTTGGTGGCGATTGCCGATCTGTCGCCCGACGCGGCGCGCGCCAACCTGGCGCGGGTAGGCTGGCAGGACGCGCGTTGCCGCGCTGCGTCCATCGATGAGGCCCTGCGGCTGGGCAACACCCACATCGGCGACGATTGGCAAGCGCTGCTGCGCCATCCGGCCATCGACCTGGTGGTGGAGTGCACCGGCAACCCGATCGCGGCGGTAGACCATTGCCTGGCGGCGTTTGCGCAGCACAAACACGTGGTCAATGTGACGGTGGAAGCCGATGCGCTGTGCGGCCCGCTGCTGGCGCACCACGCGGCGCAGGCCGGGGTGATTTATTCGCTGGCGTTTGGCGACCAGCCGGCGCTGATCTGCGATCTGGTCGATTGGGCCCGGACCTGCGGCTTTCCGGTGGTGGCCGCCGGGCGGGGCCACAAATGGCTGCCGCATTTTTGCGAGTCCACACCCGAGACGGTTTGGGCTTATTACGGCCTGAGCCCGGAGCAGGCTGAACGCGGCGGCCTGAACCCGAAGATGTTCAACAGCTTTCTGGATGGCTCCAAGCCGTCGATTGAATCGACTGCCGTGGCCAACGCCACCGGCCTGGGCGTGCCCAGCAACGGCCTGCTGTACCCACCGGCCAGCGTGGCAGATATTCCGTTCGTGACGCGGCCCATCACCGAGGGCGGCGTGCTGGAACGCAAAGGCATGGTCGAGGTGATCTCGTCGCTGGAGGCCAATGGCCGTGCCATTCCCTACGACATCCGCATGGGTGTGTGGGTAACGGTGGAGGCCGAGACCGACTACATCAAAAACTGCTTCGAGGAATACAACGCCCACACCGATCCCAGCGGGCGCTACTTCACGCTCTACAAACGCTGGCATCTGATCGGGCTGGAGGTGGGCATGTCGGTGGCCAGTGTGGCCTTGCGTGCTGAGGCCACCGGTGTGCCCGGCACCTGGGCCGCCGACGTGGTGGCCACCGCCAAACGGGATCTGCGGGTGGGTGAGCTGCTGGACGGCGAGGGTGGCTACACGGTGTGGGGCAAGCTGCTGCCGGCGGCCACGTCGGCCGCGATGGGGGGCTTGCCGCTGGGGCTGGCGCATGGCGTCAAGCTGCTGCGGCCGGTGCAAAAAGGCCAGAGCCTGTGCTGGGCCGATGTGTTGATCGACACCAGCAGCGCGGCCTACCGCACACGCCAGGCGATGGTGCAGAGGTTTGCACCCGCCGCGGTGGCGACGACATAGACCCGCCGCACGAAGCGGTGGCCCCACCGGTGCGCACCCTCCTCGCCGCCGTGCTGCTGGCCGGGGCGGCCTTGAGCCCGGCAGCGCGGGCGGCCGATGCCGCGCCGCTGCAGGTGCCCAACACCATGGCCCAGCGTGCGCTGGCCTGCACCGGCTGCCACGGGCCGCAGGGCCGGGCCACGCCGCTGGGCTACCTGCCGCGCATCGCCGGCAAACCGGCCGGCTACCTGCACCAGCAGTTGCTGAGTTTTCGTGATGGCCGGCGCCAGCACGACGGCATGGCCCGTTTGCTGGAGAACCTGACTGACGACTACCTGCTGGCCCTGGCCACCCACTTTGCGTCGCTGGACCTGCCCTACCCGGCCCCGCCGCCCAGGCCGCCCAATGCGGCCACCGCCGCGCTGGGCCGGCAGCTTGTGCAGCAAGGCGATGCCCAACGTGACCTCCCCGCCTGCGTGCGTTGCCACGGCGCAGCGCTGACAGGCGTGGCCCCCGCCATCCCCGGCCTGTTGGGCCTGCCGCGTGATTACCTGGTGGCCCAGCTCGGCGCCTGGCGCACCGGCATCCGCCAGGCCCGTGCACCGGATTGCATGGCGGCACTGGCAAAACGCCTGCGGCCGGACGACATCGTGGCAGTGGCCGATTGGCTGGCGGTGCAGGCGCTGCCGGCAGACACCCACCCCGCTACCCATCTACCCGAGCCACCGCCGGTGGCCTGTGGCGGCGTGGTGCCATGACCAGCACGCCGGTGCGCCGCAACTGGCGCGGCTGGGCCACGTGGGCAGCGCTGGGCTTGGGCCTGCTGCTGATGGCCGGCACGGCAGCGGTCTGGTGGCTGAACCAGGACCACGAGCCGCCGGTTGCAGCGGCCGCCTTGGCCGGCGATGCCGCCACTGTGGACCGCGGCGCCTATCTGGCGCGTGTGGGCAACTGCGCCGGCTGCCACACCGCGCGCGGAGGTGTGGCTGAAGCGGGTGGACGCGGCCTGCCCACGCCGTTTGGTGCGGTGTTTGCCGGCAACCTGACGCCCGACCTTGAAACCGGCCTGGGCCGCTGGTCGGCCGACGATTTTTGGCGTGCGCTGCACCACGGCCGCTCCCGCGACGGCCGGCTGCTGGCACCGGCCTTCCCGTACACCGAGTTCACGCGGGTGAGACGCGAAGACAGCGACGCGCTGTGGGCCTTTTTGCGCAGCCAACCACCGGTGGTGCAGGCCAACCGGCCGCATGCACTGCGCTTTCCGTACAGCACGCAAGCCGCGCTGGCGGTATGGCGGGCGCTGTATTTCCGGCCGGCGCGCTTCAACCCGGCGCCCGACCAATCCACCGCGTGGAACCGGGGCGCCTACCTGGTGCAAGGCCTGGGCCATTGCGCCGCCTGCCATGCACCGCGCAATGCGCTGGGAGCCACGGTGGACGCGTTAGCGCTGGCCGGTGGCCAGTTGCCGATGCAAGCCTGGTTTGCGCCCGCACTGGGCGGGGCCGGATCGGGTGACGCCGGTCGGCACGACTTGGTGGCACTGCTGAAAACCGGCGTCTCGGCCCACGCTGTGGCCGGCGGCCCGATGGCCGAGGTGGTGATGCGCAGCACCCAGCACTGGACCGATGCTGATCTGCAAGCCGCCGCGCTGTACCTGCAAAGCCTGCCGTCACCACCGGCCCGGGCACCGGCCGCCGCCGCACCGGCCGAGCTGCTGGCCCAGGGCCAACAACTCTATGCCAAGCACTGCGCGGACTGCCACGGCGCCGGCGGCCAGGGTGCGGTGGTGCAAGGCGCTGTATTGCCGGCCGCGCCGGCCGCCTACCCACCGCTGGCCGGCAACCCGTCGGTGCAACAGGCCACGCCCACCAACCTGATCCAGGCCGTGCTGCACGGTGGTTTTGCACCGGCCACCGCCGGCAATCCACAGCCCTTCGGCATGCCGCCACAGCCGCTGTCCAATGCCGAGGTGGCGGCGGTGCTGAGCTATGTGCGGCAGGCCTGGGGCCGGCCCGCCGGCATGGTGACCGAATTGGACGTGATGCGACAGCGTTAGGGCCCACCATCCTGTGAATCCTCCAGCGTGGTGGCGATCTGCTCGACCCGAAACGGCGTCATGCAGCCATCGTTGATGCTGTCGCGCAGCAAGCACACAGTCCACCAGGAGCAGCACGCGCGGGTTTCGGCTTCGTTCATGCGAGGCCCAGAAACACCGACAGCGCGCGGTTGATGGCCATCAGCGCGGCGTCGTCGGCACGGCCGATCGCCGGGCCGAGCTTCGCGCGTGCCACCGACTGCGGCTTGTCCACCATCACCTGCGAACGCCTCTGCAGGCCATTGGCGGCATCGGGTTCGAGCGCAATGCGCAGCAGCGGCGCGTCCACCTCGGCGCTGGTGATCGGCAGAACCGTCACCGAAGGATGCGCGTCGAAAAAGTCGGACTGCACCACCAGTGCCGGGCGGGGCTTGCCCAGGTCATCCTGAAGCGCGACGGTGACGATGTCGCCGCGGCGCATCAGCGCAAGGCCTTGCCGTGGAGCGCGCCGTGGTGCATGGCGGGCTCGGCGGGCAAATCAGTGCCAGCCGTCGGTGTCGGCCGCCTGCGCCAACCAGCGCCGCGTGTCGGCCTCGCGCGCTGCAGCCTGCGCAACCCGCAGCGACTGCCGGCGGCATTCGGCAGCGAAGCCCGGACTGCGCGTGTCGGGCACCCAGATCTGCACCGGGCGCAGGCCGGCCGCGCGCAGGCTATCGCGGTGCTTCTTCACACGTTCGGCGGTGGGGGAGGTCATGGTGGCCTGGGCGTCCGGTCTGTTACATGAAACTGTCTAGCGGGGTGGCCCTGCTGCCGTCAACCACTGCCCGTGTCAACCATAACCCGGCCGGCCCCTCACATCGTTTCAGCCCATCAAGCCGGGCACAGCAGCCCCAGCAAGGCCGGCCGCGCATACACCCGGGCCACGCTGTCGGCGCTGATGCCGGGCACCCAGC
>JANOBL010000331.1:0-21623 GCA_031411635.1 Betaproteobacteria bacterium | reverse complement strand
CTCCCACACTGACACCACCGATGGCATAACCCGGCAAGTCCATGGCCACCAGCGCGTCCAGTGAGGCCTGGCGCAGGTGCTCGAACATGCCGCCCTGCACGATGCCAAACAGTGCATTGTGATTGTCCAGCCTCTCAAACTCGGTCTTGCAGCGTGCGGCCCAGCGTTGGCTGAGTTCCATCGACGCCCGGGCCTGCGCCTCGGTGGTCAGCACACCGCCGGTCTCGTAAGGCGTGCATTCGTCAAACTGCATCACGATGTCGCTGTCCAGCACGGTCTGCACCTGCATGCTGACCTCGGGCGTCAAAAACAGCTTGTCGCCATTGACCGGCGACGAGAACTTGACGCCTTCTTCGCTGATCTTGCGCCCGCTGCCGTCCTGGCTGCCCAGGCTCCAGACCTGGAAGCCGCCGCTGTCGGTCAGGATGGGCTTGTGCCAGCCCTCGAAGCCGTGCAGGCCCTTGAACTGGTCTATCACCGCCAGCCCGGGCCGCAGCCAGAGGTGAAAGGTATTGCCCAGGATGATCTGCGCGCCCATGTCGTGCAGCGATTGCGGCAGCACACCCTTGACCGTGCCGTAAGTGCCCACCGGCATGAAGACCGGCGTCTCGACCACGCCGTGGTTCAGCGTCAGGCGGCCACGGCGGGCTTGGGCCTCGGTGGTGAGGACGGTGAACTCAAGCATTCAGGGTCTCGGCCGCTCGGAAGTGGTCACGAAGCTGAGACTCGAACCTGGCAAAAGAAGCGAGCTTGCGCAGCGCCGCCAGATCATCCAGGTATTCCGCCACGCGGTGTCGCAAGGCCTGCGGCTGCAACCGCATCGAACGCCGTTGGCCAAGGTTCTTGGCTCGGCCCAGCGCATCGAACAACACCTTCTTGGCGTTGACTGTTTCCACTTGGCGCAGATCGGGCAACTGCAGGGGCTCGCGGCCGGCAGGGTTGCCGGCGGCGCTGCGAATGGCGGCTTCGTCTGTCAGCAGCCATGCCTCGGTCATCAGAACCGGTACGATTGCAATGGCAGGGGCAACAATATGCCGCGTTTGCGCCAGTGATTCGACGGCGGCTCGAATTTCGGCCTCGCGTGTATCCACCGCGCCCTTCTGTTCGGCGTCGCGATGCACAAAGAGAATATCGCAAGGGTATTGGAGCAATGCATGGCGCACTCGGTCGGCCAGCCCCGTCGTGCCTGGCGGATAGTCCCGTACGAAGTCAGTTTCACGCCACGGCATCGGGCAGTGCTCGGCCAACAGCATGCCAATGATCGGGATCAGCACGCGGTCCGAACTGCCGTCGGCTACCAGGGTGGTGTTCAAGATGCGTTGCACGCGCCGGCTCAATCGGCGGCAAACAGGGTGCCCGGCGGCCAGCGATCCATGCCCGCTGGATCGATCCGCTCAGCCACCGTGTGTTTGCCCAGGCCTTTGTGGCGGCGCCCTGCCAGAGCCTGGGCCCCCAGGTAGGACGCCAGATCGCCCCGAGTCACGCAACGTGCAGCGGGCAAGTCTGTCGCACGCCATGTCTGCGGCAACGGCCGGAAATTCACCCACTCACCCGCTCGGGTGCTCACCGTCTCGGCCATCAACAATTCGTCATCCGCCAACTCGGCCACGACCAGCGGCGAATGGGTATTGATGATGACCTGACGGATGGCGACAGCGCTGTCGGCGTCAGGGTCTGGCGGCTCATCAGCGAGGCTGCGAACCAGGCTGAGCATCTCGGGCAAACGCAACGGATGGATGCCGTTCTCCGGCTCTTCCAGGCAGATCAATCCATTGGCCTCGTCATCGCTGGCCAGCACGGCAAGCGCCAAAAACCGCAAGGTGCCGTCGGACAGCGCACTGGCGGCATACGTTTGACGATCCTTCATGGTCACCTGCAGCGTATTGGCTTGCCGGGCCTTGTCGCTGTCCACATGAACCGCGCGGATGCCAGGCACCAGCTCTGAGAGGCGTTGCGTCACCTCGTCGGCACTGCCACAGCGCAACACTGCATTGGGCAAGTGGCGGCCAGTGGCGCTGACATGCGACTCACCGCGAAATTCGTCGGCCATTCGCAATGCACTGGGTTCGAGCTGCAGCAATCGCCAGGACTGCATTTCGCGGCGTGCCGCCAACGCCGTGGGGTAGGTCGATGCATTGACCCCGGACAACACGGTTTGTGGTGCATGCCGCGCCGGCACGGCGGACGGCCGGCCGCCTTGGCCTTCGCCGTGCAACTGGATGCTGGGTTCGCCGTGTGCGCTTGGTGGTGTGTCGATGAAAGCGCCGCGCCGGTTTCCGGGCCCCAGCACATGCCGCTTGACCCACCACTTGCCGGGCTTGAAGCCAATTTCACCCGCTGCGGCGCTGGACGGTTTGGCAATCAGCACTTCGCGCTCGATGTACAGCGGCTCTTTGCCGCTGTCATCGCGCGATGGGTCGTAGCGCAGTTCCAGCGTGTACTGCAGAAAGGTTGCGGCGGGCGCGGCCGGGCGGTCGTAATCGTCGGTGACCAGGCGCGGAACGACCATTTCCGCAACGAATTCCATGCGCTGACCACCCGACTCGCCAGCACGTGCAAACAATGCAGAGATACCGGCAATGCGATCCTCAGCGCCCCGTACCCGGGTTGCAGCCTTGACCAGGGGCAGCATGGCCAAGTCGCTCAAGAAAGTGATGGCATCAAAGACATTCGACTTGCCCACGCCGTTGCTGCCCGCAATGCAGGTGAATGGCCCAAAAGCCAAATCCACCTCTCGCAGGTTCTTGAAACCTTTGACACGCAACCTTGTCAGCATCAGCGACCCCCAACGCGCTGCGCGGGATTGTGGCAGGCCTGTGACCCGTCGCCGGCGGGCCCGCCAGGTTGGTGAGCCAACCGGCATCGAAGCCTGTCGAACGCGCGAGATCAACCCGCTTGCCGGTCCAGCAACATCGCATCGCCATAGCTGAAAAAGCGGTAGCGCGCTTCGATTGCATGGCGGTACAGCGCGTGCATGTGGGCATGGCCGGCAAAGGCCGACACCAGCATCAGCAAGGTGCTCTTGGGCAGGTGGAAGTTGGTGATCAGCCGGTCCACCACGCGGAACTCAAAACCGGGGCGGATGAAGATGTCGGTCTCGCCGGCGCCGGGCAACAAGTGGCCGCCCAGCGCGGCGGATTCCAGTGCCCGCAGCGTGGTGGTGCCGGCCGCCACTATGCGTCCGCCGGCAGCCCGGGTGCGCGTGATGGCCGCCACCGTGGCCTCGCCCACCTCGTACCACTCGCTGTGCATCCTGTGCTCGGCCAGCGTATCGGTGCGCACTGGCTGGAAGGTGCCGGCGCCCACATGCAAGGTCAGCGCGGCGCTGGCCACGCCGCGTTGCGCCAGCGCGGCCAACAGCGCGGCATCGAAGTGCAATGACGCGGTGGGCGCGGCCACCGCACCGGGGTGCTGGGCAAACACGGTCTGGTAGCGCGCGGCATCGTCGGGCGCATCGGCATGGGTGATATAGGGCGGCAGCGGCACATGGCCATGGGCCTGCAGCAGCAGCAGCGGATCGGCCGGAAAGCGCAGGTGAAACAAACCACCATCCGGCCCGCTGCGGCCCAGCACCTCGGCCTCGAAGGCGCCGTCTGCAAAGTGGATGCGGCTGCCCGGCTTGGGCGATTTGCTGGCGCGCAAATGGGCCAACACCTCGTGCTGGGGCAGCACCCGCTCGATCAAGGCTTCCACCGCGCCGCCGGTGGGCTTTTCGCCAAACAGCCTGGCCTTGATGACCCGGGTGTTGTTGAACACCAGCAAATCCCCGGCGGCCAACAAGCCGGGCAGATCCCGAAAGATGCGGTCTACCGGCAAGGCGCCGGTGCCATCGAGCAGGCGCGAGGCGCTGCGCTCGGCCGCCGGGTGCTGGGCAATCAGCGCGGGCGGCAACTCAAAATCAAAATCGGCAAGCGTGTGGGTATAGGGGCGGGTGGGCATGGTGTTCAGGCTGGACTGACCTGAAGACTCTCGAACTGCGGCGATTGTTCCATGCGCAATGCGCTCAAGCGCTGGCACGCTTGCAGGCGGGCAGATCCTTCAGCGGTCGGTATGCGCCGTGGGGGGCGCTGGATGCAGCACGGCGGGCGGGTTGGCAACGGCGCCGGTGGGCGCGCTGGCGGCGGTGGCCGAGACCGGTGCCGGCACCACCAGCCCGATGGCGGCCACCGCCCCACCCTCGGCCCACTCGCTGTAACGCCAATCGCCGTCGATGCGCTGCACACCGTCGGGTGGCGCTGGCGGCAGCGCCACCGGCACACCCTTCAACGCCTGGGCCATGAAGTCGATCCAGATCGGCAAGGCCAGGCCACCCCCCGATTCGCGTGCACCCAGGCTCCTGGGCTGGTCATGGCCCATCCAGGTGACGACCACCAAACCAGGCGCCGCCAAGCCCGGCGCACCGGCCTGGAAGCCGGCAAACCAGGCATCCACCGCATCGTTGGTGGTGCCGGTCTTGCCGTACAAATCACTGCGGCCTAGCTGCTGCTGGGCGCGCGCGGCGGTGCCCACGCGGGCCACGTCGTTCAGCAGGCTGTTGGTGACAAACACATTGCGCGCCGGCAGCACCCGACTGGCCTCGTCCAGCGGCAGCGGCGCTGGCGCCTCGAACAGGACCTGGCCCTGGGCATCGGCAATGCGCGTGATCACCACCGGCGCCACCGGCCAGCCGCCGTTGGCCAGCACCGCGTAGGCCTGCGCAAGCTGCAGCGGCGTGGTGCCGCCGGCGCCCAGCGCCAAGGTCAGGTTGGCGGGTTGGCGCGACGGATCAAAGCCAAAACGCGCCACCCAGTCCAGCGCCGGGCCCAGCCCGATCTGGCGCAGCAGCCGGATGCTGACCAGGTTCTTGCTGCGCACCAGGCCCTCGCGCATCGTCAGCGGGCCGTCGAAGCGGCCGTCGCCGTTTTGGGGATCCCAGCCCTCGCTGCCGTCCAGCGGTGCATCGTTGATCAAGCTGGCCGGCATCACGCCGTGCTCCAGCGCGGCCGAGTACAAAAACGGCTTGAAGGCCGAGCCCGGCTGGCGCCAGGCCTGGGTGACATGGTCAAAGTTCTGCCGGCTGAAATCAAACCCGCCCACCAGTGCCCGCACCTGGCCGTTGGCCGGATCCAGCGCCACCAGGGCCGCCTGCACCTCGGGCCACTGCACCACCGCCCAGGCCGTGCCGGTGGCGCCGGCCTTGGTGGGGGGCAGCCAGATGCGCAAGATGTCGCCGCGCTCTATGCGCAGATCGGCCGCCGCCTTGGCGGTCAGCCCGGGCTGGGCCACACGCAAGCCCTCGCCGCTGATGCGCAGCAACTCGCCGGTGGCAAGCTGCAATTGCAGCTCACGCCGGCTGACGGCGCGCACGATGGCCACGCGAAGCTGCTCGTCGTCCGGGTGGTCGCGCAGCGCCAGCGCGGCGGCGCGCTCGATGTCGGGGCTGGTCTCGGGGGGCAGGTCTTCATGGTCCTCGGGGCCACGCCAGGGCTGGCGGGCGTCAAAGGCCAGCACCTGGCGGCGCAGCGCCAACCAGGCGGCTTGCTGGTCGGCCGCGCGCAGCGAGGTGGTGACGCGTATGCCCTGTGAATACGCCTCGCTGCCAAACCGCGCCACCACCACCTGGCGCGCCATCTCGGCCACATGTTCGGCATGCAGCAGGCCTTGCAGCGGGCTGCGGATCTGCAGCCGCTCGCCGCGTGCGGCGGTTTGTTGCGCCGCGTTGATCACGCCGGTGACCAACATGCGCATCAGCACGGTGTGCTGGCGCTGGGTGGCACGCGCCAGGTTGGTGATCGGGTTGGCATAACCCGGGTTTTGCGGCAGGCCGGCCAGCATCGCGGTCTCGGCAATCGACAGCGCGGCCAGCGGCTTGCCAAAATAAGTGTCGGCGGCGGCGGCAAAACCGTAAGCCCGCTGGCCCAGGTAGATCTGGTTGCAGTACAGCTCCAGGATCTGGTCCTTGCTGAGCTGGCGCTCGATGCGCAGCGCCAGCATCGCCTCTTTCAGCTTGCGCTCGGGCGTCTGCCGGGACGACAGAAAAAAGTTGCGCGCCACCTGCTGGGTGATGGTGGACGCGCCCTGGCGCAGCCCGCCGCTCAGGTTGGCCAGCAGCGCGCGCAGCACCCCCTTGGGGTCGATGCCGCTGTGCTCGCGGAAGCGGGTGTCCTCCACCGCCAGCACGGCTTGCTGCAGCAGCAGCGGAATCTGGGCGATCGGCACAAACTGCCGGCGCTCGGCGCCGAACTGCGCGATCTCCACCCCATCGGCGGTAAACACCTGCAGCGGCTGGCGCGGCTGGTAGTGGATCACCCGGTCCAGCGGCGGCAATTGCGGGGCGTACCAGGCCACGGCCGCCGCCAGGCCGGCCAGCGCCAGCACCAAGACCACCAAGCCGGCCCACAGCAGACCGCGCACGATCTGCCGCTGGCGGCCTGGCCGGCGCGCTGCAGGGCCAGCGGGTGATGTGGCGTGGGGACCGGTTTGGGTGGGCATCATGGGTTGCCGGTGACAGGCCCCGGCGCGGCGGTCTTGACGGCTGGGCGATTATCGGCAGCGCCGCTCCTGGCCCATGCCGACGCCGTGTTCGACGGCTGGAAAGCGCCGTCGATCCTGCAGATGGCCGCCATCGCTGCGCTGAAGGGCGACCAGCGTGCCGAGTACCGCAAGCTGGAAAAGCGGGCCGCGCGTTGTGCGCTGGGCAATGCGGCGCTGAAGAAGTGCCCTTGGTGCGCTGACCAGGCGCGGCTGTATTGCCGGCCACGGCGCTGTCTGTCATAGTCAGCAGCGGCAACAGGGGGGTCATCGTGTCTGGTTACGCGCGCCCGCTGGACGAATGGCCTG
This sequence comes from Betaproteobacteria bacterium, assembly GCA_031411635.1. GTDB lineage: Bacteria > Pseudomonadota > Gammaproteobacteria > Burkholderiales > Burkholderiaceae_C > Pseudaquabacterium. The sequence goes on along the minus strand of JANOBL010000331.1, from coordinate 14,804 downwards.
CCATCCTTTGCGGTCCGATGCTGCGACGTGTGACGGCGCTGTCGGTGACGGTGTTCCTGGCCGCACGCTGGCCGTACCGGCTGGAGTTGGCGTTGTTCGACGCCGCAGCCCCCGATGCAACGCCGATCGCGCGCTCACCACGCCGTCAGATGCTGCGCCTGGGCGCCAACCTGTTCGTGCTGGCGATCGAACTGAAGCCGCCAACGCCCCTTGCCTGCGGCCGGCTCTACCACTACGACATCGAGTTGTTCGAGCCGTCCGACGACAGCGCCAGCCCTGAGACGCTGCCACTGCCTGGGCTGGGCTGGTTATCGGGCGCCTGTGCCGCTCGCGAAATAGCTTACACGGCCGGCGGCAGGCCGAGCTTTGCCCTGCCGACTTCATTGCAGGACAGTCATCTGTACCACGGCTCCTGCCGCAAACCCAACGGCGAGGGACGCGATGCGCTTGAGATTCTTGATGCCGATCTGGCGCAGGAGCACGGGTTCCCACTGCGGCGCGCGCACCAACTGATGCTGACGGGCGATCAGATCTACGCCGACGATGTCGATCTTGCGCTGGCGATGACCCTGAACGAAACCGCTGTGCTGCTCATCGGCGATCAAGAAGAACTGAACTGGAACACGACGGCCGCCGACGAGACGGCCGACGCCGTCGATGAGACCGATCCCGAAGGTGAGCGTGCAACATCGGCAAGCGATCACGGTCCGGTGCGGGCAAAGCTCGGCGACAGGCGCGTACGCCCTGGCCAACGGCGCGCCCTGCTCGTCGGCCGTCACACGGGCTACTCGACGGGCGAGCGCGAGGGGCATCTGATGTTCCTCGGCGAGTTTTTCGCGATGTACCTGATGGTTTTCTCTGACGCACTGTGGCCGCGCAGCGGCGGGCAGCCTGCGCTGAAACAACTGCCGCGGCGCGCGGCCAAGTGCAGAGATCGTTTGTACCGGGCGGCATCACTGCGGCGCACGCTGGCGTTTGCGCAAAGCCTGGCCGCCGCGCGGCGGGTCTTCGCCAATGTGCCAACCTGCATGATTTTCGACGACCACGAGGTTACCGACGACTGGAACGCAAACTGGGAGTGGCGCAACGCCGTTACCGGCAACGACCTAGGGCGACGCTTGATGCGCAACGCGCTGCTCGGGTATGCGGTGTTCCAGGATTGGGGCAATCGGCCCGAGGCCTACGAGCCCGGACAGCCGCACCACGGGTTGCTGACGGCGATCGAAGCGGCGCCTGCGGACGGTGCGCCTGTGCACGCCGCGCCCGATTCGCTGCACGTGCGGCTGGGCATCGACGGCTTCACGCCGGATGCGGCGCGTCAACTGCGTTGGGATTACCACATCGACGGCAGCGCTTATCGAATCATCGCGCTCGATACGCACACGCGGCGTCTGTTCCCGGCGCCGACCGATGGCGGCTATTTCCCAAAGAGCCCACCCGGACTGATGAACTCGCAGGCGATGGCGGAACAGATCACGGCCCGCGCCGGGACTGGTCTGTTCCCGATCGTGATCTCACCGGTACCCGTTGTCGGTGTGTCCGGTGCCGAGACCGCGCTGTATGGCCTGGCGGCCGGGCCCGGGGACAAGCCCGAAATGGCGGACCGCGAGCACTGGACCGGGCACCGGCCGACCTATCGCGCCGTCCTGCACGCGCTTGCCGCGCTCGGCGACGCGGTGGTCATTCTCTCGGGCGACGTGCACTACGGCTTCTCGTTCGAGATGTGCTACTTCGATGTGAGCCTGCCCGGCAAGCGCACCAGGCTGCTGCAGCTCAACTCGAGCGCGCTGAAGAATCAGGGGCGCAATCCACTGCTGGCCACGGTGCTGGACCAGCCCGCGCGTGTGCTGCACCTGCTGCCCGCCAATGACGTGTGCGAAGCGGCGCGCAAGCTTCATCTGGCGGCGTCGCAGACGGTGCAGGAGCGCATCGCCCAAAACCCCGGTGCCAGGCCCGTCGCCGTGCTCAATCTGCTGCTGCTCGAAGCGGCGTCTCGGGTGAACCAGGGCCCGATACCACTGCACAGCCACATGCTGGGGCTGTCTCCGCCCGCAGACGCGCTGACGCAACTCGTCGAGCAATTTGGTGCCGATGTGCGATGGAACGTTCAAGCCGCGATCGACACTGGGCAGACCGGCAGCAACGCGGGACCGCTGGCGTTCAATCGCTGGGGCAATCAAAAGCTCGTCTCGCTCTGCAACATCGGCGCAATCACCTTTCCGGTAGACGGCCGCGCGTTCCACGAACTGAAGTTCTATGCTGCGTTGGCGCAACTGCCGGTTTTGCGGGAGTTGCGCGACCCCGAAGGCAGAACACAGCTCGTCTGGTCGTCGGCGGTGGTGAGCGAGATGCGCATCCTCCCGGAAGTGGCCGCAGGTGACATGCTCGTCACCCGTCACATCGTTTCGGTCGAACGTCCCACGCCGGCGGAGGTGTAGCGTGGATCCCGAAGCCCGTGCCTGGCTGCGCGGCGCGTTCGCCGAGCTCGAAGCGCTGCTGGACCCGCTCACCGAGGTCGTCGGCAATCCGCCGCAGTTCTATCGCCTGCTGCAGCGGATCGGCTGGAATCTACCCGGGCTGCTCAGCGAGTCTGGCGACGCGTTGGTGACCGCACTCGGCGCTGTGGCCACGAAGGCGCGGCAAACCTGCGATGCCGCAGACCGTGACGATGTGCCCCAGGCCGTCGCTGCAGCGTTGGCCGCAACCCGCGCCGCATACGAAGCGCTGCACGGCTTTCGCGCGCTGCTGACGCGGCGGACCGTGGCCGATCTGCCCACCGCCGTGGGCGAGGCACTGACACGCGATCTGGTCGATCACCTGTGCATCGTCTACCTGCGCCGGCGCTGGCCGACCGTCGCTCAGGCGGCGATGTTCTTCGGCGTCATTGTCGAAGAGACTGCGCAGCCTGTCTTCCACGGCAGCGGCGCGGCGCGGCTGCAGCTTCGCCACGAAGTGCTGCGGCCGGCAACCCGGCTCATCAAGCTGCTGGCGTTTGCAAGCGACCCGCTTGGCACCGTGCTGGCCGGCGGCGGCACGCTGGCAGCAACGCTGGAAGCGGCAACCAAGGGCGCCGAGGCGCGACTCTTCGCGCTGGCGCGCGAATTGCGCGCCAGCATCATGGCCGGCGTTTCGCTGACACTTGGGCCGACCGAGATACGCCTCGAAGGCCAGCAGTTGCCCCTGGTCTCGTCGGGGCACGGCGGTTTTGATGTTGCGCTGCCGCTTGAGCAATCTCCCGTCGTTCACATCACGCCGACGTCGCTGCGGGTGACGTGGACGCCGCTCGACCTGCTGGTCGGCGGTGAACCGCTGCTGGAAATCGCCGGGCTGCGCCTGGCTGCCGCCGGTCAGCCGGTGGCCGGGGCCAAGCCCCCGGGCGTGACGCTGCGCCATGACGCCGATGGGTGCGCCATCACGCTCACCGGCGGCGTGACCATCTGCCTGCCCCAAGACCGGTTTGCAACGGCGGCCGGCGGGCGCGTCGACGCAGGCGCCTACGGCAAGCTCACGCTGGTGGCCGGCAGCGCGCCGGTACTGGTGATCGACGAGACCCGGTTCGGGATCGAAGCGTTGGCGCTGGGCGGCCCCGGCGGGCTGCTGCTGAAGCGCGCCAGCGTGGCCATCGCCGGGCTGCGGTGGCCCGTGCCTTCCGGACCACCGCAGTTCACCGTCAGGGTCGAAGGCGCACTGGCGCTCACCGCCGCGTCGGCCGAGATCAGCCTGGCGGCGCGCCTGGCCGCGGCCGCGATACAGGTCGAAAGCAGCGGTTTTTGCAATCTTGGCGGCGTGCGCCTGCACCCGGTCGATGGGGGGACGCCGGTACTGTCGGGCACCGTTGCGCCGATGGCGGGCGGCGCCAGGTTTGAGCTTGCAGTGGCGGGGGCAATCGACGTTCCGCACGAGTTGGGCCTGCGTCGCGCAACGCTGTTGGGAACGATTCGGTTCACCGCCACCCGCGCCGGCGCGTCCGTCGATCAAGTCGCGGTGTCCGCAGCGCTGGGCATGTGGCGTTTGCCGGGAGGCATCACGCTGGCCAACGCATCGGCGGCACTGACGCTTTCCGGTGGGCGGGTTCTCGCCACGGTGTCGGGTGGGCTGGGCCTGGCTGGGTTTGCCACGACTGCCGGTGCACAGCTCAGCGCCACGCTGGATACCGAGACCACCGATCCGACGAACATCCACCTCAGCGGCGTCGCCGAGCGCGTGACGCTGTCGGTCGGCGACAAGCTGCGCGTCTTCGACACCACGGTGCGTGTATCGGTGCGCAGCCACGCCGTCGCGAACGAGCCGGTGCTCACGCTCGAGCAAGGCACGGCGGGACTGTTTCAGAAAGGCGCAGCCAGCGCGTCGACAGCCGATTACCAGCTTGCGGTCGAGCAACTCGGCGCGTCGCTGACCCCAAAGTCCGGTGGTTTCGACCTCAGCTTCACCGCCGGCCGTCTGCTTCTCCCGGACATCTTCTCGAAGGCAGGCGACACGGCCGTGCGCACGCGCCCCGCCGTCGGGGTGACCGACGCCGGTCTGCGCCTGGAAATTCGCGACTCGCTGACGCAGCCATTCAGCGCCTTCGGCAGCGTGCTGCTCGAGAACTTCCGCGTTGCGCTGCCCGGCACCACCACGGCCGCGTGCGAGGCCGTGCTGCAAACGGCCAAGCTCTCACTGCAGGGTGCCGAGCTTGCAAAGCTCGTCAGCGCGCGCGGCTTGCTGCGTCTGCCGCTGCCAAACGGCCGCGCGCTGGCGCTGTCGTTCGGCGCAGACGGCCTCGCCACATGGTCGCTGGCGGGTTTGCCCGTGCCGGGCCTGTGGATCGAGCTGGACGCCGACGCGGTGCTCGATCTGGGCGCCGATCTGCAGGTCGCGCTGCTCGGCAAGACCGCGCCGATCGATCAACTGCGCACGCGCTTTTCCATTCAAGCCTCGCCGGGCGGCGGCGCACCGCTGGTGTCCATCCGGGCCGGTGTCGAGGTGCGGCTGCCGCTTTCGGCCATCACCCAGCACAACGGTGACCGTGTCACTGCCCGCGCTGGCGCGACCTTGAGCGGGCGCGTGGGCGAGGCCCCTTTGATCAGTGGACTTGCGCTCACGTTCCGGCCCGAGACCTGCTTCAAGCTCGGCGGCGCTGGCGGCATCGCGGTGCATGGTCAGATCAGCGGCCGCTCGCTCGAGAACCTGCTGGACCCGGCGCCAAGCCGCCCCGTCCTGTTCGGCCTCAGCGGGGAGATTCGTGTCAGTCCGGGCGACAACCAGGACGCTGTCGGCGTCGGCTTGGAGAATGCGGTGCTCGAGTTCCGGGGCCCGGACGCGGTGCCAGGCTTCAGCTTCAGCGGCGCGCGGGTAGAGACCGGGATCGTGCGCCGCCTCTCGGGCATACCGTTTCGGTTGATGAACCCGTCGATTCGATTCAAGAAAACGCCACCACTCCCGTTTCCGGCCTGCTTTGCCGTCGCCAACGTTGAACTGGGCTTCTCGCTTGAGGCGGGCATTCCGCTTGCCGACGGCATGCCGTCGGTGAACGCCCGCGCCGACGGCGTGACGGTGGGCTTCAAGCCGAACGGACTGCCCGACGCGCTGTCGATCAGCGGCATCGGGCTGGGTGTCAAAGACCTCGATCTCGGGGTGATGACGATAGACGCACTGTTGTATGCCGGTGGCTTGCCACAATCCGGTGCGTTGATCGATGCGTCGAATCCGCCGCTGCCCCCGTTTTTTGCCGGCAAAGGCGGCGGCAAAGTGAGCGGGGCCGGCGTGAAGACGCTGCTCGCGTTCGGACGCCCTGAGCGCAGCGGCGTTGCGCTGGACGGCAGCGCAGGTCCATCGGGCATCGTTTTGGGCCAGACCGGCTTCACGATCAACGGCGCGGCCGGTGGCATTTCATTCGCCAACAGCACGCGCGATCCAACCGACATCGCAAGCTACATCGACGGCGCCGGGCGGCCCGGCAGTGCCGATATGCCGCCGCCGACGCGTCGGCCCGCCGACGAGCCTGCACCCGCCACACCCGAGGCGATCGAGTCGGCGGCGCAATTTCCCTGCCCCGGCCAAGACTGTCCGCCGCCGTCGGTCAACATCTTTTGCCAACCGCATCCGCGCAACCGCAATCGGGTGATCCTGAAGTTCACGTCTTTGGGCGAGCAGGATTTGCAGCGCCTCGGTCTCAGGCGTGCCGAGGTCAATGCACGTTGCCCGGCCGCGCCATCGCTGGACGAGGTCATCGCGCTCGCGACCGATCTGGTCAACGCAGTCCACGGTCGCGTGATAGCCCAATGGATTGCGCCGCCGGACGCCGTGCGGCGCCGCCTCGATATGGCCAGGGCCAGCATGATCGCCTGGGCTGCGGCGCGGCTCAAGGAGCAGCTCGCGGCGGTCCCCGCGACGCCTTACGACGCGTTGCTGTTCGTCGCCGAGCTCGGGCTGCCGTGCCCCGACGTGACGCTGCAGGTGACCGGCACCGCATCGCACCTGGCGGTTGCGTACTTCCTCACCATCACCGGCGGTTTCCGCATCAGCAGCGCGGGCGCGGTGGGCATGGTTGGATCGCTGAACATCTTCGGCATCCCTGTCGGCAAGGTCTGGGGCTTCGTCACCGCTACCGACGACCAGGGCAACCCTGACCTGTCAATGTGCGGCGTGGTGCGCGCGGCGGTTGGGCCGCTGGAGCTGGGAACGCTGCGCCTCAGCCTGGCGTGCAGTGGCTGCACCGTTGGCATGGCCGAGATCGTGCGCGGCTTTGCAGTGAAACTGGGGGCCACGCTCGCACGCGACATCGTCGACGAGGTGGCGCCCGCAGTGATCGGTGCCGGCGAGCGCGCCAGCCGCACCGCATTGACCGCCAGCGCGCTGTTTGCCCGCCTGGATGAAGCGCAACTGCTGGGTGTGCTGTCGGGGCTGTATCGGCGTCCGCTCAATGCGAAGCTGCGCGAGTGTCTGGTCCAGCTTGTGCGTGAACTGTGGAACCGATTCAATCCCGTGCTGCTGCTGTGCGGCCAGGTACGCCCCCAATTTCTGGGGATCGCCATCCTGCCCGAAGCGGTGGCGGCGCGAGCCCATGTCACGAAGGAGCAGTTTGCGGTGCAGTTTGGTTTTGCGCCGTCACTGCTGCTCACCGTTCTGATCGATCCGCGCTACCTGCCGCCGTTCGACAGCGCAGATGTCGGTTTGCGCATCAAGTTCCCGCCAGCGATCGCCGTCGATCTGCTGCTCAACAGCGACGACGGACGCTCGCTCAGCGACGCCGAATCGGCAAAGAAGCTGGCGGCGAAAGCGTTTGACGAATTCCTGGCGACGCTGACGATCGCTGGCAAGTACGTTCTCGCGCCGCTGGGGATGAAGCTGCTGCAGGCCGAGACACGGCTCATGATGCCCGATCTGCTGAATCATCCCGACCGCCCGGGCGCACCAGCGTGGGCCCCGCGCCCGCTCGCAGAACGCATGGCCCTGCTGGTCGCCGCTGTCGGCGAGCGTCTGGGCAATCCACTTTGGCGGGGCAGTGCCGGCGAGCTTGCACAGCTTGCGCTGCCCTTCGCAACCGATGGCCGCGACCTGCGTGCCTACTTTCCGCACGGCGGCATGGCCGGCGCGTGCCGGCTGCCAATCCCGAAGTTGCTGCATGCCGCTCCCGACCTGAAACTGCTCGGCGAAATCGCGTCGAACGCCACACCGATCATGGCGCGCCTGATGAAGGTGATGGAGTTCATCGACAAGTATCTTGCCGCCGCGCCCGAAAGCAACGGCGGGCTCGCGTTCTACGTGCCCGCGCCAACGCCGGCTTTCGTGAAGCCGGGCGGCGCACCGAACACGCCGCGCGAAATGCTCGAAAGCATGATGGCGTTTGATCTCGACATCGCAGCGATGGTCCAGGCGCCGAAGTACCGCATCGATCTGGCTTTTTTCCGCGGCTGGCTCCAGGGACAGTTGCTCGGCGTGCCGCTTGGCGACGCCACGATCGATCTGCAGCCGATCAGCGACCGCGCGCGCACCGGTGGGCATCTGCGTGTCACCGCAAAGCTGCCGCCGGGATCGTGGCTGTGCGCGCTGATCGCCGACACGGCCTTGATTTTCATTGTCGCGGCCGCGCCGTCGCGCGCGTTCCTCGACAACACCCTGGCAACCGTGCGCAAACGTGCCGCAGACCTGGCCGCCGCGCCGAGCACAAACGCTGCGGCTGTGCAGGCCGTCGCGGCCGATCTGGCGCGCAGCCTGGCCACCGATGCGCCGAAAGTCTCGCTCGAGCTGCGGGTGCGCATGCAGATGCTGGCTGCGGCAAATCCGGCGGGGCTGTTGTCGCTGGCACAGGCGTCGGCTGCCAATGCCACGCTTTGTGCCTATTCGGTGGCTTTTGCGCCGGACCAGGCCGGCGCCGGCCCGATCGCCGCTGCAAAGCGCAGCGGCGGCATCGCGCTGCGGGTGGACAGTCTGCAGATCGGCGCGGCGCTGGGGCTGGACATTGCGCTGCCGTCGGCCGAATTGTCAGTGACGCAAGGGGCGGGTGGCCGGCCTGTCGTGCGCGGCCACTTCGAGGCGGTGCCGATCGGGCTGCCCCGGGCCGCCGGCGCATCGCGTCTGCAGATTGGCGGCGCCACGCTCGACATCGACACGCAGCCGGACGCTGGTCGCCCTTGTCTGGCCGCGACGGGTGCAATCCCCGAGATGACGCTGGCGCCCGGGTTTCGCATCTTGCCGGACGGGCCCGGACCGCTGGACATGCGCCTGGCCGTCATGCCGAGTGCCACCGCTGCGGCCGTGCTTGCAGTGTCGATCGCCGCCGCACGGCTGCAAGTCGGTGGCCTCGTCGGTGGTGCAAGCGTCGCACGCCTGCACGGCGATTCACCGGGATCGCGCTTCTCGTTCTCGAGCACTGGCACCTGGTCGGCGACCTTGACGCTGGGCCCGTTTGAACTTGCCGATGCCGCCGGCAACAAGTGTCTGCGTGTCGGCAGCCCAGGCCAGAGTCTGAGCGGCCGTCTCGACGCAATCGGCGTCACGGCTGCGACGCTGGCGATCGATGTGCCGGCGGGCGTTTCGGTAACCGCGTTTCCCGATACACCACAGGCCTTTGTGCTTGCGGCGCTGCCCAATGTGGCGCTGCGAGTGGTTGTCGGCAGCAACGGCAGCTTCTCGGTGGAAGGCACCGCGGCAGCGCTCAAGCTCGGCGTCTTCACCGTGTGCGGCGCGGGCGGTATCGGCGATCCGTTGCGCCTGGCGCTCACGCAGTCCGCACTCAGCGTGCAAGCCGGTGCCAAGTTGGTGATGGCAGGCGCCGCCGGATTGGCAACCTTGGCGCAGTTCACGATGTCCAGCGATGGCAACTTTGTGGCCAGTATCGACAACGCCACACTGGCACTGGGCGGGCCGGACCTGTTTTCTGCGAGTGTCAAGCGCGGCAAGCTGCAACGCTTGGGCGGCGTCACCAAGCTGGCGATCACCGAGGCGTCGGTCAGTCTGTTCCGTGATCCCTACCGGGTCGATATCGCCACGGCACAATTCTACGTTGACTCGACAGGCGCATTCACCTGCGACAGCGGATCGCGCACCATCAGCGTGCCGCAACTCCTGTCCGTGACGGGCAGTCTGCGCTTCGGCATTGCGTCAAGCTCGGGGCCTTACGCGCGTGTCGAAGCAGCGCAAATCTTGCTGACGCCGATCGGCGCTACGGTCGCGGCCGCGACGGTCGTGATCTCGTCAAAACAGATCAACGCCGATATTGGCGCGTGGCACACAGAGTTGCCGTCCATTTTCAAACTCTCGGTGGCCCAATCGACGCTGACCTACGCAGCGGGCGCCGCTGAGTTGGCCATCAAACCTGGCCAGATGTCGTTGACCGCGTTCGGATCAACAGCCACGGTTCAGCTTCCGCAGAGCATCACGCTGCGCGCCAACGGCGTGCATGCGGTGTTGCAGGTGGCTGGCGCGGCGCTGACCTTCCCCGGCGCATCGATCGCGCTCAACCAATGCGCGCTAGCGCCGGACTCACTGGTCGCTGCCGGCACAGCCACTTCACTCGGCGGGATTCTCAGCGGCAACGCGTTGATCATCGCTTCTGGCTTGCCGTGGGCCGCGACGGTCACGCTGCTGGCCAAGAAGACACTCGTCACGGCCGGCGCCGCCACCGTCGAAGCACCGGCGGGCACCGGCACGCTGGCGCTGGGCCGCAACATCAACGGCATCGCGTGGGCGACGCTCAATGCATCGGCGTCCCTGCTCGGCGGTACCCGCGCGGTCAGCGCGGCGCTGGGTTCCGGCAGCGTGTCGCTGGCTTTCTCGGATCAGCGTGCATTCACCGTCGGTCCTTTCTCTTTCAAGCCCGGCGGCGGCACCGTGTCGTTCCGTCCCGGCGACGCCGCCAGCGTGCGGGTGAGCCTCAACAACCTGGCCGTCGGCAGCAGCAGCGTTGACGGCTGGTCGGCCGCGGCAGGCGCTGCGCTCACGTTTGGCCCGTCGGCCGCGTTCAGCCTGACGCCGCCGCAGGTGAAGTTTGCGGGCATGGCGTTTGGCAGCGCCTGCACGATCTCGCGCAACGAAACGGGCGTGACAACCGCAGCGTCCAGTGACAGCGTCGACGCCCACGGCGCATCGCTGATGCGCAAGATGACGGTCGCGTCGAATGGCTCGATCAGCGGCAGGCTCGGCGGCAGCTTCAAGTGGACTTTCAGTGTTGATCCACCGCGGGTCGGCGTCTTCGACCCGCCGGCCTTCGACAAGACGGTCGACTTCGGCAGCGTGGACATTGGCTTCAATGCGTCGACGCGGCGTTTCGAGAAAACACTGGACCGCGATGGCTTCCGCTTTGATTTCTCGTGGCCGTAGCGCGGCTTGCCGGCACACTGCGCACCGCCGTCGCAGCCGCATCGGACCGCGGGCATGGCGATGACCGGCATCTTCCTCAGTTACCGCCGCACCGACAGTGCGCACGCGGTTTTGATCCTGCATCGGTTGGCCGAGGAGTTTGGCCACGATGCGGTGTTTTTTGATCGCGAGGACATTCGCCTGGGGCGAGACTACCTGCGGGTGATTGACGATGCGCTGAAGGGCTGCGCTTGCTTCGTGGCGCTGATCGGCCCGGGGTGGCTTGCAAGCCTTGAGCGGCTCAAGCAGCCGGCCGATGTGGTGACGCGGGAACTTCGGGCCGGGCTGAAGCCCGGCAAGTTCCTGGTTCCGGCATTTGTCGGCAATGCCACCCTGCCTGTGCCACCCGCCTTGCCGGCAAGCCTCGCCCGCTTGCCCAAGCAAAACGGCATCCTGCTGCGCGACGAATTCTTCGAGGAAGACCTGGAGCGCTTGCTGCTTGCGTTGCGGGCGGAAGTGGACGCGGGCAAACCGAAGCGTCGGCGGGCCAGCGAGCCGACCCGGGATCGGTTCCTCCACCTGCTGCACGATCTGCAGATGGACGCGCTGCGGCTGATCGGATCAGGTCAGGTGGAAAAGGCCCTCGACGGCCTCTATTCTGGAATGGGCATTTTGATGGCGGAATTGCAGAAGACACCCGCCGACCTCAGGCTGTCAACGCATCTGGCCTACTTCTACAAGGATCTCGGCGTGGGCCTGCGGCAAGTCAACCAGGCGGCAACCGCTGCGCATTACCTGCGGCTGGGCGGCAGCCTGTTGCGGCGCCTGCTGCCCCGGGCGGTAAGCCTGTCCGACAGGGCTTCTATCCTGAACGGTCTGGGCAATGCACTTTTTTATCAAGGCAGCCTGGATGCCGCGATCGAGCGTTACCGGCAAGCCGTGGCGATCGCGCCGGACTACGCATACGCCTGGCACGATCTCTACCTGGCTTACCTTGAGCAGGCGCGTCTCGGAACAGTGGACCGGCGCGCGATGCGGACGGCCCTGGACAAGCTCAAGCAGTCGGCGCCGGGTTCGCGCGGCCTGGACTCGACTTACATCCGCCGCCTTGAACGTTTGATGCCGCGAGCTTCCTGACAACCCCGCCGTGGCGTGCGCGGCCGGCAACGGCGGCTTTGTCATGCACTGAAACCCACTGGACAAGCCCATGTCCCAAACCGCCGGGCGCCAGCAGGCCGGGCAGATCGCGAAAGATGCGGTCCACTGGCAAGGCACTGGTTGGGACCGCAGCGGTTGTTCCATGCACCGTCGGCTACGATCGCGCCGGGTTGTGGCAAGTGCTGCGGCCCACGTCGCTCGGACGGTTCCGGGCGCTCACGTTGAAAGCAACCCCCCATGTCTGCCTTGCCAGGCCAGCCGCGCCCTTTGGCCCCCACCGTTGTAGCCGCCCCCACGCGGCACTTTCCGCGCATCGACCGTCTCCCGCCTTACGTCTTCAACATCACCGCCGAGCTGAAACTGGCGGCGCGACGGCGCGGTGAAGACATCATCGACATGAGCATGGGCAACCCCGATGGCGCCACGCCGGCGCACATCGTGGCCAAGCTCACCGAGGTGGTGCAGCGCCCCGACACCCACGGCTACTCGGCCAGCAAGGGCATCCCCAGGCTGCGGCGGGCGATCAGCCACTGGTACCGCGATCGGTATTCGGTGGAGATCGACCCCGACCGCGAAGCGATCGTCACGATCGGCTCCAAAGAAGGCCTGGCGCACCTGATGCTGGCCACCCTGGACCGCGGCGACACCGTGCTGGTGCCCGACCCCAGCTACCCGATCCACATCTACGGCGCGGTGATCGCCGGGGCCGACATCCGGTCGATCCCGCTGGTGCCCGGCGTGGATTTCTTCGACGAGCTGGAAAAGGCCATCCGCGGCAGCTACCCCAAGCCCAAGATGATGGTGCTGGGCTTCCCCAGCAACCCGACCGCGCAGTGCGTGGAGCTCGACTTCTTCGAGCGCGTGGTGGCGCTGGCACGCAAGCACCAGATCCTGGTGGTGCACGACCTGGCCTATGCCGACATCGTCTTCGACGGCTGGCAAGCGCCGTCGATCATGCAGGTGCCCGACGCCAAGGACGTGGCGGTGGAGTTCTTCACCCTCAGCAAGAGCTACAACATGGCCGGCTGGCGCGTCGGCTTCATGGTCGGCAATGCCGATCTGGTACAGGCGCTGGCGCGCATCAAGAGCTACCACGACTACGGCAGCTTCACCCCCGTGCAGGTGGCCGCGATCGCCGCCCTCGAAGGCGACCAGCAGTGCGTGCACGACATAGCCGCCACCTACCAGCGCCGCCGCGACGTGCTGGTCAAGGGCCTGGGCGAGGCCGGCTGGGCGGTGCCCACGCCCAAGGCGTCGATGTACATCTGGGCGCCGATCCCGCCGGCCTATGCGGCGATGGGGTCGCTGGCCTTCAGCAAGCTGTTGCTGGAGCAGGCCAAGGTGTGCGTGTCGCCCGGCATCGGCTTTGGTGACCATGGCGACGACCATGTGCGCTTCGCGCTGATCGAGAACGAGGCCCGTATCCGCCAGGCGGTGCGCGGCATCAAGGCCATGCTGAAGTCCGGCCCGGCCGGCACCGGAGGCTGAGGCCATGCTGCGCGTGGTGCTGGTGGGGCTGGGCGCCATCGGCCAGGGCCTGCTGCCGCTGCTGCTGGCAGACGCCCGCGTCGCGGTGGTGGGCGTGGTGGTGCGCCAGGGCGGCCTGGCCGCAGCCCGGGCCCATCTTGCAGGGCTGGCGGGCCTGGCGGGACTGGCTGACCCGTCATCGGCCGCGCCTGCGGGCCGGCCGCAGATCGGCGTGGCCTGCGGCCTGGCGGACCTGCCACCGGCCGACCTGCTGGTCGAGTGTGCCGGCCACCAGGCCATCGGCGAGCATGTGCTGCCGGCCCTGGCCCGCGGCCTGCCCTGCGTGGTGGCGTCGGTGGGGGCCCTGGCCGACGATGGTCTGGCCGGCCGGCTGGAGGCAGCCGCCGCGGCCGGCGGCAGCCGGCTGCAGCTGGTGGCTGGCGCCATCGGCGCCATCGACGCCCTGGCCTCGGCCCGTCTGGGTGGGCTGCGCGAGGTGCGCTACACCGGCACCAAGCCCGCCCTGGCCTGGCGTGGCACCCCGGCCGACACCGCCCATGCCCTGGACAGCCTGGCCGGCCCCACCGTGATCTTCGAAGGCAGCGCCCGCGAGGCGGCGCGCCGCTTTCCCAGGAATGCCAACGTGGCCGCCACCGTCGCCCTGGCGGGCCTGGGCCTGGATGCCACCCAGGTGCGCCTGGTGGCCGACCCCCAGAGCCAGGCCAACATCCACCAGCTGCAGGCCAACGGCAGCTTCGGCCAGCTGGACCTGACCCTGCGCGGCCAGCCCCTGGCGGGCAATGCCAAGACATCGGCGCTGACCGTGTTCAGCCTGGCCCGCGCAGTGCGGGATCGGGCCGCCTTGGTCAGCTTCTAGTGCCGTGTTCCACGCCGTGCCGCATGGCGTGGAACACTGCGGCATCCCCCGCGACGCTGCCGGCCGCAGCACCTCCTCCAAGCCCTGTCCACCACTGCCAGCCCCACGCCATGCGCCCAGACGACGCCCCCGCCATGCCCCCGCAGCTGCGCCTGCGTTCGATGACCTGGGCCGCCGACGGCGTGCTGCTGCTGGAGTGGGTGCACCCGGCCGGCGCCGCGCTGCCCGCCTTCGAGGCCGGCGCCCACATCAACCTGCAGTTGCCGATGGGTCTGAGCCGCAGCTACTCGCTGTGCAATGCGCCGGGCGAGACCCACCGCTACTGCGTGGCCGTGGGCCGCGACCGCAACAGCCGCGGCGGGTCGCGCCATGTGCACGAGCAACTGCGGCCTGGCGCGCTGCTGGCCATCTCGGCCCCCAGCAACCATTTCAAGCTCGACGAGTCGGCACCCGCCTTCGCACTGATGGCCGGCGGCATCGGCGTGACGCCCATCCTGGCGATGGCGCGGCGCCTGGCCGC
>JANOBL010000330.1:0-5072 GCA_031411635.1 Betaproteobacteria bacterium | reverse complement strand
CGCGAGGGATCACACCACGGCATCGAGGATTACGTCGAGACCAAGTACCTGTGCCTGGGCGACATTTTGAAGTGATCGGTGAGCCCTCCCCCAGGGCAGGGGGATGAGCCCGGACGTGCAACAGGCCCTGCGGCCTGCTGCACGCCTGGCGAATCTGAGCCGCTTGCAAGCGGCGAAGTGGAGGGTTGGGTGGGGGTCGAATCTGTGCAGACTCTGGCATCGCCACCCCCATCCCAACCTTCCCCCTTGCAGGGGGAAGGAGCAACGTCACTCGTCGTTGGCAGCCGCTGCGCTACTGCGGGGGCTCAAACCCGCCCGGCCCATCAACCGGCCTTGCCCGGCCTGGCCCAGCGCACGGCGCAGCAAGGTCTCGGCCTCCTTGCCATGCAGGGGATATTGGGCCACGCCCACGCTGACCGCCACCGCCACGTCCTGGCCGGCCACCGTGAACGGCCGCTGCAGCGATTGGGCCAGCTTGCCGGCAACCCGGTCGCCGTTGGCTGGATCGTCGATCCAGGCCAGCAACACGACAAAACTGTCGCTGCCCACCGAGGCCACCACGTCGCTGGCGCGCAGGCCCGAGCGCAGCCGCACAGCAACCTTTCGACGCAGCACATTGGCCGATTCGGTGCCCAAGCGGCTTTCAGTGGCGGCCAGGCCTTCGATGCGCAGCGCCAACAAGGCCATCGCCGCCGGCTCCCGCTCGCGCAGCGCCAGCAAATGGCTCATGTGCTCCATCAACTGCGCATGGTTGGGCAGGCCGGTGGCCAGATCGGTGGCGTAGGCCTTGCGAGCCTGCGTCTCCAGCCGCTTGCGCTCTACCGCCAGCCGCAGCGCACGCGCCAGCGATTCGGTGCCGGCCTCGCGTTGCGGCAGCACGTCTTGCACACCAAGCTGCAGCAAACGCACCGCATCGGCCGGCGTGGGCTCGGGCGCGATCACCAGCACTGCCGCATCCAGCACCGCGCGTGACAGCGCCGGCAAGAACACCAGGCCCGACAGACCATCCACCTCGTCCTGCACCAGCACCACGGCGTCGTAGGTCTGCGTGTCGAGCGCATGCGCCAGATCGGCCGCAGCGGCCACTGCATGCACCACAAACGGCCCGTACGGCGAGGTTGACAAATCGGGCGTGCCAGGGCCCAGGTGCAGCAGTTGGATGGGGTCGTTCATGATGGGTACAAGTCAGCGCCGGGCCGCCCCAAGTTGACTTGCTCCCCCTCGGGGGGGGGCGAACGACGCAAGGCGGCGTTCTTGGGGGCGTCAGAAAAGTCATCATGCCGCAGGGCCTGGGGCTTTGCCACGCTGGGAACTACCGGGTTGCGGAACAAGAATCACGCCCGGACATGACGCTAGAATCTTGCACATCGCGGGTGTAGTTCAATGGCAGAACGGCAGCTTCCCAAGCTTCATACAGGGGTTCGATTCCCCTCACCCGCTCCAAGCCAAAGTTGATTCGATCAAGGCACAGGGCGCGCCCAACAGCCGGCGCTCCAACAAAGTCTTGAGGTTGCGACGGCCATCGGCAATGACGAGCACAAACACCTTCTGCGCTACCACGCGGTAGATCACCCGGTAGGGTTTGAAGTGCACTTGCCGGAAGTTGCGCACACCCAGCGCCAGCAACTCGGGTGGCCAGGCACCCCGGTCAGGCTGCATCGCCAAGTCGAGGCAGGTCTCCAGAATCTTTGCAAGCACATGCTCGGCCTTGCCGGGCGAATCATGCTGGGCGATGTAGCGCACGATGGCCCGCAAGTCTTGTTTGGCCTGGGCAGTTATCTGCACCTGGTGCGGCACCGCCGCAGACATCAGGACTTGGCCCCAAACTCCTTGCGCAACTCGGCGCGCAACTCCTCAACCGCCTCAGTCAGCGGCTGAAACTGGCCTTGCTCGATCTCACGTTCACCGATAGCCAGCATCTTCAGTAGTGCGATGCTGTCCTGGGTTTCCTCGTACGACACCACGTCCTGCAGCACCGCCTTGGCTTCGCCGTTTTGGGTGATCAGCACCGGCTCGCGCTGTTGGCTGAGCTTTTGCAGCATGTCTGCAGCATTGGCCTTGAGGTAACTGATCGACTTGACCTGGGTGGAATAGCGCATGAACTGGCTCGCGTTGACAGGATGCGTCCGAATATAGTCCATTAAAAGACTGCAAAGTTGCCGATCCTTTGCTGATCTGTTCCTGATCTGTTACCGATGACCGTTGCCCAGATTTCTTCCTGAGCCTTGCGCCGTTCACCGTTCCTACCCGCCGCCACCTGCCATGTCCAGTACCCCACTCGAGACTGACACCACCTCCTCACACCGCCCAATGCGCAGCTTTGTGCTGCGCGCCGGCCGCATGGGCCCCGGCCAGCAGCGGGCGTTGCAAGACCTGGGGCCGCGTTTTGTGCTGCCGCTGCAGCCCAGCGTGCCGGATTGGGATGGGGTGTTCGGCCGCAGCGCACCGCGGGTGCTGGAGATCGGCTTTGGCATGGGCCAGGCCACCGTACAGATTGCCGCCGCGCAGCCCGAAACCGACTTCATCGGTGTCGAGGTGCACCCGCCCGGCGTCGGTGCGCTGTTGCGCCAGATCGGCGAGCGCCATTTGAGCAACCTGCGCATCGTGCAGCACGATGCGGTGCAAGTGCTGCAGCAGATGATTGCGCCGGCTTCGCTGGCGGGGGTGCACATCTACTTTCCCGACCCGTGGCACAAGAAGCGCCACCACAAGCGGCGCCTGGTCCAGCCGGCGTTTATCGCGCAACTGGTGCGGCACCTGGCACCCGGCGCCTACCTGCACATCGCCACCGATTGGCAAGACTATGCCGAGCAGATGCTGGCGCTGCTGCAGGCCGAGCCTGGCCTGGTCAACAGCGCGGCGGCTTATGCACCCAAGCCCGCCTGGCGGCCGCTGACCAAGTTTGAGCACCGTGGCCTGCAACTCGGCCACGGGGTGTGGGATTTGCTGTTCGGCCGGACAAGCTAATCGGCCCAGTGGACCAGGCCAAAGTAGGCGGTGACCAGGATCACGCCGCCAAAGCCAATGCGGTACCAGGCAAACGGCACAAAGTCGTGCGTGGAAACATAACGCAGCAGCCAGCGCACACACAGCCAGGCGGCGATGAACGAGAACAAAAAGCCGATCAAAAACAGCGGCAGATCGGCCATCCCCAGGCTGTGGCGCACCTTCAGCAGGCTGTAGGCGCCAGCGCCGATCAAGGTGGGGATGGCCAGGAAGAACGTGAACTCGGTGGCGGCTTTGCGCGACAGCCCAAACAGCATGCCGCCGATGATGGTCGATCCCGAGCGGCTGGTGCCCGGCACAAAGGCCAGGCATTGCACCAGGCCCACTTTGAGCGCATCCAGCACGCTCATGTCTTCCACCTCGGCCACCCGCACCACGGCGTTTTTACGCCGCTCGGCCCACAGGATGATCAGCCCACCCAGGATGAAAGTGCTGGCCACCACCATCGGCGTGAACAGCAGCGTTTGCACATTTTTGCCAAAGCTCAAGCCCACGATCACCGCTGGCAAAAAACCCACCAGCACGTTCAGCACAAAGCGCCGTGCATTGCGGTCGTGGCCCATTGCGCGCACGGTGCTGGTCAGCCGCTGCCAGTACACCAGCACGATGGCCAGGATGGCGCCGGTCTGGATCGAAATCTCAAAGGCCTTGACCTTCTCCGGTGTCAGGCTGCCGCCGGTGAAATCGATCAGCGCAGCGGCCAGGATCAAATGCCCGGTGGACGAGACCGGCAAAAACTCGGTCAGTCCCTCGACGATGCCCATTAAGGCGGCTTTCAACAGCAACAAAACATCCACAGGCGGCCTCGGCGCAAAGCTGCGGATGATAGCGGGGGGCCTTGTGGCCGATGCCGGCAACAAGGCCCGGAAAGCAGCCTGAATGCAGCCCGGACGACAGCGCCTCACGCGCCAATGCGCGCCAGCGTGATCTACAGGCCACGCGCGGTCACCGTCACCGCGCCAGGCTGCAGGCCAAGCTGGCGCAGGCTGGCCAGGCGCTCGGGGCTGACGGTGTAAAGCGCCAGTTCGTCCAGCACCCGTTCGGCCAGCGTCAGGCCCAATCGCCCCAAAAAGCCCGTGGGTGGCGCGTCCGAAGCGGCTGGCTGTGCCGGCGCGGTGCCACCGTCCAGCCGGAACTGCTGCACCCGCACCTGGGTTAGCCGCACCGTCGCATCGCGTGGTTCGTAGCGCAAGGCGCTGTCAAACAGCAACTGGCCCCGCCCGGCCTGGCCAAAAAGCCGGTCCTGGCTGCTGATCTGCAAATCCACCGCGAGCCGGTTGCGCTCGGGCAGCAAGCGCAGCCTGGGTGCCGCAAGCTGCACGTCCAGCAGGTCCAGCAGCCGGCGCTGCACCGGGAACGAGCGTGCGATCAGCCCGGCCAGTTCAGCTTCGCTCAAGGTGATCACGGTGGGGCCGGTCAAGCCCGTGCAGGCCACCAGCGCCAGCAGGCTGCTGGCCGGAGCCAGGGACAGAAACAATCGGCGGCTGTGCATGGCTAAGTGGATGGTTGCAAATTGCAGTTTAGAAGCACAGCCGCAACCTGCCTGGCTTGACCCGACGCCAGCCCAGCAGCTACATTACTGACCGATTGGTCATTAACATGCTTGCACTCGATCCCAGCCCCAGACGCCGCCGCAAAGAAGCCAGACCGCAAGAACTGCTGGCCGCTGCGCTGGACTTGTTTGTTGAAAAAGGCTTTGCTGCCACCCGGGCCGAAGAGGTGGCCGCGCGTGCCGGCGTGTCCAAGGGCACGCTGTACCTGTACTACCCCAGCAAGGAAGAGTTGCTGAAGGCGGTGATCAGCCACAACTTGTCGGCCCGCATTGCCGAGGGTGCCGAGATGGCGGCACGGTTTGACGGCACGGCCAGCGCGCTGCTGCGCACCATCCTGGTGGATTGGTGGCGGCAGTTGTACGAAAGCCCAGCGGCCGGGGTTTTTAAACTGGTGATCACCGAGGTGCGCAACTTTCCGGACATTGCCGTTTATTACGCCAGCGAGGTGATCGAGCCCGCCCACCGCTTGTTGGGCGGCGTGGTGCGGCGTGGCATCGCCGCTGGCGAGTTCCG
>JANOBL010000329.1:0-8273 GCA_031411635.1 Betaproteobacteria bacterium | reverse complement strand
CCGAGCAGCACCAGCGTTTTTTGCCCGGCATCGCGTCGGGCGAGGTGTGGTGGAGCCAGGGTTACAGCGAGCCGGGCTCGGGCTCGGACCTGGCGTCGCTGAAGACGCGGGCGGTGCGTACTGTCACAAGTTCGGGTGACCACTACATCGTCAACGGCCAGAAAACCTGGACCACGCTGGGCCAGTTTGGCGACTGGATCTTCTGCCTGGTGCGCACCAGCACCGAGGGCAAGCCGCAGACCGGCATCAGCTTCTTGCTGATCGACATGAAAAGCCCCGGCATCACGGTGCGGCCGATCATCACGATGGACGGTGAGCATGAGGTTAACGAGGTCTGGTTCGACAACGTGGAGGTGCCGGCCAACAACCTGATCGGTGAAGAAAACAAGGGCTGGACCTACGCCAAGCACTTGTTGGCGCATGAGCGCACCAACATCGCCGATGTCAACCGCGCCAAGCGTGAGCTGGAGCGGGTCAAGCGCATCGCCAAGGCCGAGGGCGTGTACGACGACCAGCGCTTCCGCGACCAGATCGCCCAGACCGAGGTCGACATCGTGGCGCTGGAGATGATGGTGCTGCGGGTGCTGGCGGCCGAGAAGAGCGGCAAACAATCGCTGGACGTGGCCGGCCTGCTGAAGATCCGCGGCAGCGAGATCCAGCAGCGTTATGCCGAGCTGATGATGCTGGCCGCCGGACCGATGACCCAGCCTTACGAGCACGAGGCGATGGAGGCCGGCTGGCAGGGCGACTTTGCCGGCGCGGCCATGTGCGCGCCGCTGGCCGGCACCTACTTCAACATGCGCAAGACCACGATTTACGGCGGCAGCAACGAGGTTCAGCGCAACATCGTTGCGCAAACCGTGCTCGGCTGATCACAGGAAGATCACAGGAAACACAATGGACTTCAACTTCTCCGACGACCAGAACTCGCTGCGCGACGCGGTGAACCGCTGGGTGGAAAAAGCCTTCGACTTTCCGCGCCGCCATGCGCTGGCCAAGGCCGGTGGCCACACCCGCGCGGTCTACAACGAGCTGGCCGAGCTGGGCCTGACCGGCCTGGCCGTGCCCGAGGCCCACGGCGGCATGGGCTTTGGCGCCACCGAGGCGATGGTGGTGATGGAAGAGCTGGGCCGTGGCCTGGTCAACGCGCCGTTTGCAGCCGGCGCGCTGGTGGCGCCCAGCTTGCTGTCGGCGGCACCGGCGGCGCTGCAGGCGGCGTGGTATCCCAGGATCGCGTCGGCCGAGGCGCTGGTGGTATTGGCACACCAGGAGCGTGCTGCGCGCTACCAGCTCAGCAAAGTGGTGACCACGGCGACCCAGGGCGCCAGCGGCTGGACGCTGACCGGCCAGAAAAGCGTGGTGCCGGCGGCCGACGAGGCCGATGCCTTCATCGTGCCGGCGCGTTTCAGCGGCGCGGCCGATGCGCAAGCCGGTATCGGCTTGTTCCTGGTCGAAAAATCCGCCAGCGGCGCCACGGTCACCGGCTACCCCACGCAAGATGGGGGCCGCGCCGGTGAGTTGATGCTGGACAACGCGGCTGCCAGCCTGATCACCGCCAACGGCTACGAGGTGCTGGAGCAGGCCATCGATGTGGGCATCGCCGCCACCTGCGCCGAGGCGGTGGGCCTGATGGACAAGCTGGTGGCCATCACCGTCGAGTACATGAACACCCGCAAGCAGTTTGGTGTCACGTTGGCCACCTTCCAGGCGCTGAAGCACCGCATTGCCGATGTCAAGATGCAGTTGGAGCTGGGCCGCTCGATGAGCTTTTTTGCCAGCCTCAAGCTGGGCGAAGCGCCGGCCCAGCGCCGGCGTGCACTCAGCCAGGCCAAGGTGCAGCTCGGCCAGAGCATGCGCTACGTGGGCCAGCAGTGCACCCAGATCCACGGTGGCATCGGCGTGACCGACGAGTACATCAGCAGCCACTACTTCAAGCGCCTGACGATGCTGGAGATGGCTTACGGCGACACCCTGCACCACCTGGGCGAGGTGTCGGCACGCATGCAGGACACGGCCGGCGTGTTTGCCTGATCGGCTGCGGCGCCGGCCCTAGCAACGGGCGGTCTTGCAAGGCCGCCCTTTGGCGTTTTGCCTGCCGTTGACGCGCCACGCCCACGCTTATAGTCGCGGGCATCCAGCGCCATGCTGCACGCAGCGGCCGCACCCCCCGATGAAAGTTCTGATGCGCTCAAGTTGTCGTGGCCGCGCCGCTGTCGCCTTGCTGGTTATGGCAGCGTGCTGCGTAGCCCCGGCACAGGCCTGGGAGCCCACCGCGCCGGTTGAGCTGGTGGTGCCGGCCGGCACCGGGGGCGGTGCCGACCAGATGGCGCGCTTCATCCAGAAGCTGGTGGAAAGCCACAAGCTGATGCGCCAGCCGCTGACGGTTGTCAACAAGGCCGGCAACTCCGGCCTGGAAGGCCTGCAGGACTTGAAAGCCGCGCGGGGCAACCCGCACAAGCTGGTGATCACGCTGTCCAACCTGTTCACCGCGCCGCTGGCCACTGGCACCGATTTCAACTGGCGCGACATCACCCCGGTGCAGATGCTGGCGCTGGACCAGTTTGTGCTGTGGGTCAACGCCGCGTCGCCGTACAAGACCGCCAGGGATTTGCTGGAGGCGCTGCGCAGCAAACCGCCGGGCAGCCTGATGCTGGGAGGCACCGGCAGCAAGCAGGAAGACCAGTTGATCAGCGTGCTGCTGGAAACCGCCGCCAGCACCCGCATCGCCTACATGCCGCTGAAGGGCGGCGGTGACGTGGCCAAGGCGCTGGCCGAGCAGGCGGTGGAGATGACCGTCAACAACCCGATCGAGGCCGACACCTTGTGGCGCGAAGGCAAGCTGCGCCCGCTGTGTGTGTTTGACGGCCAGCGGCTGGACTACCCGACCAAGGTGACCGCCAGCCAGAGCTGGGCCGATCTGCCCACCTGTTTGTCGGCCGGCATCCCGGTGCAATACCTGATGCTGCGTGGCATCTTCACCAGCCCGGGCGCCACGCCCGAGCAAGTGGCTTTTTACAGCCAGTTGCTGGACAAAGTGCGGGCGCTGCCCGAGTGGAAAACCTTCATGGAGCGCGGCGCCTTCAAGCAGACCAGCCTGAGCGGTGCGCCGTTTGTGGAATGGTTGGACAAATCCGACCACTTTCACAACGTGTTGATGCGCGAGGCCAAGCTCAAGGTGTCGGCCAGGAAATGAGGCGCCGCGCGCTGGCCTGATCCCGCATGTTCCCAGGCGCCATCACCGACATTGCCGGCCTGCGCGTTGGCCACTTCACCGACAGCCGCCGCCCCACCGGTTGCACCGTGCTGTTGTGCGAGCAAGGCGTGGTGGCCGGTGTGGACGTGCGCGGCGCCGCACCCGGCACCCGCGAGACCGATTTGCTGCACCCGTTGGCCAGCTTGCAACAAGTGCATGCACTGCTGCTGACCGGTGGCAGCGCGTTTGGCCTGGCTGCGGCCGATGGTGTGATGCGCTGGCTGGAAGAAAACGGCCACGGGGTGCAGGTGGGCCCGGCCCGCATCCCCATCGTGCCGGCGGCGGTGCTGTTTGACCTGTGGCTGGGTGATGCCCGCATCCGGCCCGACAACGCGGCCGGTTATGCGGCCTGTGTTGCGGCGTCCAGCCAGCCACCGGCGCAAGGCGGCGTTGGTGCGGGTGCCGGCGCGTCGGTGGGCAAACTGTTTGGCATCCACCGGGCGATGAAAGGCGGCATCGGCACCGCCTCGATCAAGGTGGGGGCAGTCACCGTGGCCGCGCTGGTGGCGGTCAATGCCATCGGCGATGTGGTGGACCCAGCCACCGGCCGGGTGATCGCCGGTGCACGCAGCGACGATGGCCGCAGTGCGCTGAACACCATGGCCGCGCTGTGCGCCGGCCAATTGCCCGCCGCGCTGATGGCGGGTTTGGCCACCACGATCGGCATCGTGGCCACCGATGCGCGGCTGGACAAGGCGCAGACCAACAAGCTGGCCGCGATGGCGCATGACGGGTTGGCGCGCAGCATCAACCCGGTGCACACCGCCAGCGACGGCGATGTGATGTTTGCGCTGGCCACCTGCCACAGCGGCAACAGCGGCAACACCGGCAACAGCGGCAACCCCGCTCACCTGAGCCTGCTGGGCGCGCTGGCCGCCGAGGTGACCGCCCGGGCGGTGCTGAACGCGGTGCGCGCCGCGGCAGGCCTGCACCAACCCAGCCTGCCCGACCTGCCATCGGCCCACGATCTGGGGCTGGCCTGATCAGCCATAAACCCACCCACAGGAGACACCTGATGCACACCTTGTTGACCCGCCGCAGAGCACTGGCCACACCGCTGGCCGCGCTGCTCGTCACACTGCTGACCGCTTGCGGCAGCGCCCCCACCACGCCAGCGGTCAGCTCAGCGCCGATTGTTTTTGTGCACGGCAATGGCGATACCGCCGCGCTGTGGACTACCACGCTGTGGCGCTGGGAAAGCAACGGCTGGCCGCGCAGCAAGCTGCATGCGGTGGATTTTGCCTACCCGTCCTCGCGCGACGACAACACCGTGGCGCAAGCCGGCCGCAGCTCCACCGACGACCAGATGCAACAACTGGCGGCCGAGGTGGACCAGGTGCTGGCCGCCACCGGCGCCAAACAAGTGGTGTTGATGGGCAACTCGCGTGGCGGCAACGCCATCCGCAGCTACATCGCCAGCGCCGGTGGTGCGGCCAAGGTGTCGCACGCCATCCTGGGTGGCACCCCCAACCACGGCGTCTGGGCCAACCCGGGCTTCCGGCCGAACAACGAGTTCAACGGCACCGGCCCGTTCCTCAGCGGGCTGAACGCGCCCAAGGGACCCAACGGTGACGAGGTGACGCCGGGCCCGTTGTGGATGACCTTGCGCTCGGACAACAACGACAAGTTTGCCCAGCCCGACGGCGTGTGGATAGGCGCCAAGGGCACACCCACCAACGTCACGTTCGATGGCCCGGCACTCAAAGGTGCCAACAACGTGGTGCTGCCCGGGCGGGATCACCGCGAGGTCAGCTACCACCCCGAGGCGTTTGCCGCGGCTTACCGGTTTGTCACCGGGCGTGCACCGGGCACCGCATCCCCCACCCATGTCATACCCGAAGCCCCCGTGGCGCTGAGCGGCAAGGTCACCGGCGTGGCCGCTGCCGGCCCGACCAACCTGCCGGCGGCCGGCGCCCAACTGGCGATTTATGCGGTGGATGCCGGCACCGGCGCCCGGCGCGGCGTGGCGCTGCTGGACATCGCGGTTGGCGCCGATGGCCGCTGGGGCCCGGTGATGACCGATGCCCAAACCCCGCTGGAGATGGTGTTGCAGGTGCCGGGTTTTGCGATCACGCACTTTTACCGCGCGCCGTTTGCCCGCTCGTCGGCGATCGTCAACCTGCGGCCCGAGCGCCTGGCCGATGCCGACAAAGACGCGGCCGCGGTGGTCAGCTTCACCCGGCCCCGCGCCTACTTTGGCAACCCCCGCGACAGCATCGTGCTGGACGGCCAGCCGGCCCCCGGCATCCCACCCGGCGTGGCGGGTGTGGCCGCATCCAGGCTCAAGCTGATGGTGGGTGTGGGCCGGCCGGTGGTGGGTGAGTTTCGCTCCGGCGTGATCAGCGAGCGCATCGTTGGCCAGACCTGGCCGGCCAGGGACAACCACCTGACGGTGCTGGAGCTGCACGAATGAGATCCGCCGCCAAAAGACAGGCCCGCCCGGCCAGCCCAGGCCCCGATGCGGCTTGACGACATCCTGTTCAGCCAGGGCTTTGGCTCGCGGCGCGAATGCGCCGGCTTGCTGGCCAACAACCTGGTGCGGGTGGCTGGCCGGATGGAGGCCAACCCGGCGGCTGATTTCAGGCCCGACGGCCTGCAGTTTGAGGTGGAAGGCCAGGCCTGGACTTACCAGACCCAGGCCCTGGTGCTGCTGCACAAACCGCTGGGCTACGAATGCTCACAAAAACCCACGCACTGGCCCAGTGTGCTGCTGCTGCTGCCGGCCGCATTGCGCCGGCGCGGTGTGCAGCCTGTCGGTCGGCTGGACCAGGACACCACCGGGCTGCTGCTGCTGACCGACGACGGCAAGCTGATCCACCGCCTGACCTCTCCCAAGCACCATGTGCCCAAGGTCTACGAGGTGGGCTGCTCACGGCCAGTGGATGCCGAGCAAGTGCGCAAGCTGCTGCACGGTGTGGTGCTGGACGACGACCCCCTGCCGGTGCGCGCCGAAAGCTGCGAGGCCAGCGGTGAAACTGGCCTGCGCCTGACCTTGATCCAGGGCAAGTACCACCAGGTCAAGCGCATGGTGGCGGCGGTGGGCAACCACTGCGAGCGGCTGCACCGCAGTGCGTTTGGGGCGCTGACGCTGGATGCCGGGCCGGCGCCGGGGCAGTGGCGCTTTGTCAGCGAGGCAGAGCGTGCCGCGCTGATGGCCAAACAGCCTTCCTGACCCAGCCACCCCTGGGTGCACACCCACTGGACAAGCGCCGCGGTCCGGCAGTACAAGGGTCAGCCCATCCCGCCCGGCCCGGCCGGGCAGCCCCTTCAGGAGACAAGCGCCATGAACAAGCATCGTCTGCGTTTTGGTATTTTCCTGGCGCCCTTCCACAAGCCCGGCATCAACCCCACGTTGGCGCTGGAGCAGGATCTGGAATTGATCCAATGGCTGGACCGCTGCGGCTACGACGAAGCCTGGTGCGGCGAGCACCACTCGGCCGGCACCGAGATCAGCGCCAGCCCGGAGATCTTCATCGCGGTGGCCTCGCAGCGAAGCCGCACGATCAAGCTGGGCACCGGCGTGGTCAGCGTCAGCTACCACAACCCACTGTGGGTGGCCGAGCGCATCGTGCAGTTGGACCATTTGACGCGCGGCCGCGTGATGCTGGGCCTGGGGCCGGGCTCGCTGCCCAGCGACGGCATCATGGTGGGCCTGTCGCAAACCCAGACCCGGCCGCTGCTGGAGGACGGCCTGGCAGTGATCATGAAGCTGCTGACCAGCGACGAGCCGGTCACGTTCAAAAACGACCGCTGGGATTTGCGCGATGCCCGGCTGCACCTGCGGCCTTACAGCAACCCGCTGTTCGACATCGCGGTGCCGGCGGTGGCCTCACCCACCGGGCCCAAGCTGGCCGGCATGCATGGTGTGGGGCTGCTGTCGATAGGCGCCACCACCGCCGCCGGCTTCGACGCGCTGGCCTTGCACTGGGATGTGATGGAGGCCCAGGCCGCGCACTACAAGACCACCGTGGACCGCAACAAGTGGCGGCTGGTGGGCATGGTGCATGTGGCCGAGACGATGGACCAGGCCTACCGCGACGTGGAATACGGCATGGCGCAGTGGTTCGACTACTTCCAGGCGGTGGCGGCGTTTCCGCAGATGGCGGTGCCGGGCAGCAACGTCAAGGAGATGATCTCGTTTGTCAACGATTCGGGCTTTGGCGCGATCGGCACGCCCGACATGGTCAATGCCCAGATCGACCGGCTGTGGCAGCAAAGCAAGGGCGGTTTTGGCGCCTACCTGATGCTGGCGCACAACTGGGCCAACTTCGACGCCACACGCAAGAGCTACGACCTGATCGCGCGCCATGTCTTTCCCCGCTGGCAAGGCCAGATGGCCACGCAAAACAGCGCCGACCGGGCGCGCGCCGCCCGGCCCGAACTGGCCGCCATCCACAGCCAGGCGGTGGAGGCCGCCACCCAGCGCTATGCGGCCGAGGCTGCGGCCCACAAGCACTGAGGCCGGTGCTCAAGGTTCGCCGATCAGGCTCAAATCGCTGGCCGACGCGACGCCGGTCTGGCCGGCTTCGCTGAGCACCACACCCTCGCTCAATACCACGCCTTCGCTGAGCACCACACCCTCGCTGAGCACCACGCCTTCGCTGAGCACCACGCCTTCGCTCAGCACCACGCCCTCGCTGAGCACCACGCCTTCGCTGAGCACCACACCACTGCCCAGCACCACGCCGCTGCCCGCGGCAAGCCAGCCGCTGAGCAAGGCGGCCGGGATGAACACGCCGGTCTTGCCTAGGGCCGAACTGGTGCCCGCCAGCGACGTGGCGCGCACCACACCCGCCGTCAGCAGTGCCTGGTTGGCTGCCGGCAGGCCGCTGCCGCTGGCCAGCCAGCCCGCCAGCGTGGCGTTGGGAATGAAGACCCCGGTCTTGCCCAGCAGCGAGTAGGCGTTGACGACGCCGGCCGTCAGCAGCGCCTGGTTGGCTGCCGCCGCGTCGGTGAAAGACTTGACGAAGGTGTTGGCCGCGATGCCGCTGCCCGACCAGTACACCGGCTGGCGTTTGCG
>JANOBL010000328.1:0-5945 GCA_031411635.1 Betaproteobacteria bacterium | reverse complement strand
CGCCGTAGGGCATCGGCGTGGCATTGGCGCCCAGAGCTTCCATCATCGCGACGAACAGGTCTGACTGCTGCACGCGGATCTTCATGCCCTTGACATCGGCCAGCGTCTTGATCGGGCGCTTGACCGTGTACACCGAGCGTGCGCCGCTGTCGTAGAAAGCCAGCCCGACCATGCCCTGCTCGGCCATCGCCGCCAGGATCTCGTCGCCGATCGGGCCGTCCAGCACACGCCGCATGTGGTCGATCGAGCGGAAGACAAACGGCATCGCGATCGCGATCGTCTCGGGCACGATGTTGTTCAGCGGCGCGGCATTGATGCGCATCATGTCCAGCCCGCCGATCTTGAGCTGTTCGATCGTGTCGCGTTCGGCACCCAGCGCGCCCGACGCAAAGACCTTGACGCCGAGCTTGTCGTGCGACTGCTCCTTCAGCGACTTGCCCATCGCGCGCACCGCCTCGACCGTTGGATAGTCGGCCGGATGCACGTCGGCCGAGCGAAAGTCGCGGGCCAGCACCGGTTGGGCGATCGCGAGACCGATCGCCGCGCTGATGGCGAGCAGACCTTTGCGCAGGGGATGGAGCATGGTGTTCCTCAGGAGGGTTGGGGCGCAGCCCCGGGGTGGACGTTGCAGACCGTTGGTTGCACAAGAGGCACCGCTGTATGTCTGACAACTTTATTGTTTACTGAGAAGTTGTAAAACAACTATAGGGAAAACACCTAAACCTGTCTGGCATCGACAGTTGCCTCTGCTAGGATTGCAAGCGTCGCTGCATGGCCACGGCAGACCGCCGCAGCGCAGCCGCCCGAATGGACCCCCCCCTGATGAACGAAGCCCTGCTGCAACTCGACGGTGCCGGTGCCGGTTCGCTGCCCGACCAGGTCTATGCCCGGGTGGTCGAAGCGATCCTGCGCGGCGACTTCTCGGCTGTCGGCAAATTGCCGACCGAAGGCGAACTGGCCGGCCGGTTCGGCGTCTCGCGCCCGACTGTTCGCGAGGCGCTGGCACGCCTGCGCTCCGACGGCGTGATCGAGTCGCGGCGCGGCTCCGGCAGCCTGGTGGTGCGCCGCCCCGGCACGCCCTTGGTCGCCCCGACGCCGATCAAGAGCCTGGCCGATATCGAGCGCTATTACGCCTACCGCTGCTGCGTCGAAGGGGGCGCCGCGGCGGGCGCGGCCGAGTTCCACGACGCCGCTGACTTGCGGGCGCTCCGCGCCGAGTTCGATGCGCTGGGCGCGGCGATGGAGGGCGGGCAGACCGGCATCGAGGAGGACGTGCGCTTTCACCTGGCGATTGCGCGCGCCTCGCACAACCCCTTCTTCGTTGCCACCATCGAGACCAGCGTTGCGCCGATCCGGCAGTTCATGGAGTTGGCGCGCAGCGTCACCGACAAGAAGAGCCTGGAACGTGTGCGCACGGTGCAGGCCGAGCACCTGGCGATCGTCGAGGCCGTCGCGCGGCGCTCACCGGCGGCGGCAAGCGAGGCGATACGGGTGCATGTGCTGAACGCCAAGCGGCGCATCTTCGAGGGCACGCTGCTGCCTTGAAACCTGTTGGCGGCATCAAAGTTGTTTGACAACTTATTCAGGCCGTCTATGACGCAAGGCGACAGGCACCGGCTGTCGACCGCCGGCTTGACGATGCTGGTTTGACGACGCTGGTTTGACTGGTCGCCGGCCATGCCAACATCGGCGCCACCACCCAAGCCCCAGCCCGCCCATGCTGATCAACTGCGTCGCCTACCGCAACGGCAGCAAACTTGCCGACATCCCCACCGAGGCCATCAGCGATTACATCGTCCAGCCCGGCTGTTTTGTCTGGGTGGCGCTGCGCGACGCCAGCGATGCCGAGCTGGCGCTGATGCAGCAGGAGTTTGGCCTGCACGACCTGGCAGTGGAAGACGCCCGCCATGGCCACCAGCGGCCCAAGATCGAGGAATACGGCAACTCGGTGTTTGCGGTGTTGCACCTGCTGGAGTTAAGCCCCACTGACGAGTTGCGGCTGGGCGAGGTGAATATTTTTACCGGGCCCAACTACGTGCTGTCGGTGCGCAACCACAGCTCGCAGGGCTTTTTGGGCGTGCGCGAGCGCTGCGAGCGTGAGCCCGAGCTGCTGCAGCAAGGCTCCAGTTTTGTGCTGTACGCGCTGATGGACGCGGTGGTGGACCGCTACTTTCCGCTGGTGGACGTGCTGGAGACCGAGCTGGAGACGATCGAAAACCAGATCTTCGACCGTGGCACCGGCCGCGCCAACATCGAGCGGCTGTACCAGCTCAAACAAAAGGTGACGGTGCTGCGCCATGCGGTATCGCCGCTGCTCGACACCATGGGCAAGCTGTATGGCGGCCGGGTGCCGGCGGTGTGCCTGGCCACCACCGATTACTTTCGCGACATTGCCGACCACCTGGCGCGGCTGCAAATCGCGATCGACACGATCCGCGACACCATCGGCACGGCGATACAGGTCAACCTGTCGATGGTGACGATCGAGGAGAGCGAGGTGACCAAGCGGCTGGCCGCCTGGGCCGGCATCTTTGCGGTAGCGACGTTTTTTGTCGGCATCTGGGGCATGAACTTTCAGCACATGCCCGAGCTGCAACAACCCTGGGGCTACCCGGCGGCGCTGGGGGTGATTGGCGTCACCTGCGGGCTGATGTATTGGCGCTTCAAGCGCGTGGGCTGGTTGTAGCGCGTGGGCTGGTTGTAGCGGGTGCATCGTGATGGCGGCCGGTTGGTCTTGTGCGGTTTGCGCGGCGCCGGTGTTGCAGCCAACGCCGGACAGCGCCTGGCCGGTGTGCCCATCGGTGCGCTGCCGCATGCTGCTGGCCAGGCGCAGCGGCCTGGGTGAAGCCGGGTTCAAATTTGCGCTGCAGGTGGCCAGCCGCCAACAGCAGGAACAACATGCATCGGACCGGGCGCTGCAGGCCAAACAAGCCGCCGAGGCGCGCGAAAACGCGGCCTGCAGCGCAGCGCTGCGGGCCTGGCAACACGCCTGGCGCTGGCCGGCCCAGGCGCCGCACCTGCTGTTGCCAAGCGGCCGCCGCCGCCGCTTGCGGGCGCTGTCGGCGCAGCGGCGCAAGCGCCATCTGCAACATCTGGCGCAGGTCATCGCGGCGGCGCTGGCGACCAGTCCGGCAGGCCCGGCAGGCCTGGCAAGCCCGGCTGCGCCGTCCGACAGTCCAACCAAGCCTGCCAGCAACAGCGCGCTGGCCGGCCCGCTGTGCGCAGCCTGCGGCGGTGGCTGCTGCACCCGGGGCGGCGACCAGGCCTACCTGACGGCCGAGACAATCCAGCGCTTCAGCGCCACCCTGCCCGGGCTGGACGCCGATGCGCTGCTGGCGGCCTATGCGGCGCGGCTGCCGCAGCGCTCGGTGGCCGGCTCTTGCATCCACCACACGGCCCAGGGTTGCAGCCTGCCACGGTTGATGCGCTCGGACACCTGCAACCGCTATGCCTGCGACGCGCTGGCGGCGCTGCAACAAGCCGCGCCGATCCCGGCGGTGATCGTGATCCAGCGCCGCCAAAGCCATTGGGACAGCAACCGCCCCGATCTGGACAACCGCATCAGCGGCGTGGCACTGGTCAGCGCCGATGCCCCCACAGTCCGGCGCCGGCCACCGTCACCGATCACCAGCCCGATTTGACGTAAGCATCCTTCACCTTGTCGGCCAGCCGCTCAAGCTGGCGGTTGGCCTCGGCATCGCTGGCAAACGGGCCGGCCACCACGGCAAAAAAGCCCTCGCGCAGATTGGGGTAGTCGCGGGTTTCGATCACCCGCAGATCCATGCCCACTGATGCCAGCGCCTGTTTGCGCTGATCGGCGTTGTCGCGCTGCGCAAAGCTGCCGGCCACCACCAGCAGCCGGCGCGTGGGCGGGCCGTACCACAGCTCCATCTTGCCGGGCTTGACCTTGTCGCCCACGCCCGGCACCTGCTTGGCCACCAAGCCGGCCAGGCCCGGGCTGTTTTGCATCCAGGCAGCCGCCCTCAAGGCTTCTTGCTGATCTTCGTCATGAAAGTAGCGCAGCTCGGGCGTGCGGGGCCCGGCGCGCACCCGCTCGATGTCCGGCGCTTTCAACTGCTGCTGCAAGGCCTCTTGCTTCAACTGCTCGGCCAACGGCTTTTGCTCGTCGCCCTGGTACTGGATGTACACCGTGGGCGCCGCCACCTGGGCTTGCAGCGTCTGCGCCAGGCTGGGGTCGATGCGCACCGCCTCCTTGATCAACTGGCGCTGGGCCTCGGCCTGGCGGATGTAGTTGACCCGCTCGGCCTCGTCGCGCGCCTTGGACACCAATGCCGCGCGCTGCGCTTCTTCGGCATCCTGGCGCCGGCGCTCCGCCTCGTGGTTTTGGTAGATCACCAGCCCGGCCAGGCCCACCCCAAACACCGCCAGCGTGGAGCTGAGAAACGCGCGCTGGCGCATGCGCTTGGCATAGCCCAACTGCACCTCCGCCTGGGCCTCGGCCTTGCTGCGCGCCACCTGGTCTTGCTGGGCCTGGCGGGCCTGCTCGGCATCGCGTTGGCGCTCGGCGTCGCGGTCGGCCAGGCTTTGGTCCAAAAACGCCATCGCCAGCTCAAACCCGGGCGCGTAACAACCGGCCCACGCGGCATTTGGCTTGGCCTGGGCGCGCCAGTCCAGCGCAAGCTGCAGATCGGGATCACGCCACAGCGCGGATGCCCCGGTGGCATGCAGCGCAGCGGTTTCGGCCACCCGTTTGTAGCGCTGGGCCGACAGCGCCTCTTCCTCGGTCCAGCGCTTGAGCCGGTCCCAGACCCGCATCAGGCTCTCGTGCGAGATGTCGATCACGGTCTCGGGCAACAGCGGCTCGTCGGCCGGCGGCATCAAAAAAGACCGGCTGGGTTTGCGAAACACCGCCAGCACCGGCGTGATCAGCGCGGGGGTTGATTCGGTGATCGCGCACAGCACGTCCAACCGCGTGGGCCGGCGCACACCCCGTGGATCGGCAGCGCGGTCGGTCAGCGCTTTGAAGATGCGCTCGGCCAGCAGGCAGGCGGCGGCCGGATCGCTGGCCTGGGGCAATGCCAGCTCGGCCAGTGCGCGCTCGGCATGCAAATCCAGCGCATGGGCCATCGTGCCGATGGCCTCGTAGTGCGGCAGTGCCAGCGGTGTATCGGGTTGGTGCGCACCCGACCAACCGGTCCAGGTGCGGTTCAGCGCATGTTGCAGGATCGAGAGCTGGTCCGGGTTGTCGCCCACATCGTTGACCAGCCGGGTCAACAGCGTGGGGCTGATGCTGGCGCCGGCCACCGCCACCGGGCCGGCGATGGCAGCGCGGCGCTCGTCGCGGGTCATCCGGGGCACCAGGTACTGGCCGGCGTTGATGGCCTCGGGCAAACCGTTGAACTGGGTGCAGTCGCCCAAAAAATCCGAGCGCATCGTCAACACCACGTACACCGGCGTGCCGCCGCGCTGGCGCGCCTCGCCCACCGCCTCCAGCAGCAGGTTGACCAGGCCCACCGCATCCTGCGTTGCGCGGGTATCGGCGCTGGCCAGCGCGCGGTAGCGAAACAGCTCTTCAAACTGGTCGATCACCAGCAGCAGGTTGATGCTGGCCGGCAGCCGCGCCTGCTCGACCAGATCCACCAGGCCGCGCTTGCTCAGCCTCAACGTGGATTCCACCAGCGCGCTGCGCGGCACCGCCACTGCGCCAGCGCTGCCGGTGGCAGCCTCGGGCGCGGCATCAAACAGCAGGCCGGGTGCGGCCAGCGTCTGGGCCAGCGCGGTGATCGGATCGGCGCCGGGCCGGCAGGTGGCAATGCGCCAGGCCGAGCCGGCGCCGCTCATCAGCCCACGCTGCAACGCCGGCCGCAGCCCACAGCTCACCAGCGAGGATTTGCCGCAGCCCGAGCTGCCCACCACGGCCAGAAAATGCGCGGCGGCCAGGCGGTCGATCATCGCGTCGACCTGGCTTTCGCGGCCAAAAAACA
>JANOBL010000327.1:0-5277 GCA_031411635.1 Betaproteobacteria bacterium | reverse complement strand
TGCGGAAGTTCTCGCGCGTCAAACCATCGAGAAAATCGCCGGCGATGGCCTCGCGGGGCGCAAACGCGATGGCATGCACAAAGCCATCAAACTGGTCCCAGTGCGCGCCGAGTTGCTCAAACAAGCCGCTGATCTGCGCGTCGTCGGCCACGTCGCACTCAAACACCAGCTTGGAGCCGAAATCGGCGGCAAATTCGGTGATGCGGTCTTTGAAGCGCTCACCCTGGTAGCTGAAGGCCAGCTCGGCGCCCTCGCGGTGGCAGGCTTTGGCGATGCCGTAGGCGATCGAGCGGTTGTTCAGCACGCCGGTGATCAGCAAGCGCTTGCCAGCAAGAAAACCCATGGGTGACAGTCCTGTGGTTGAACGCGCGTAGCGCGCAGCGAAGCCTTGCATTCTGTCATGCCAAGGCCCGAATCCCGGCCAGGGTGTTGCCGGTCCAATGCCCTCAGGCTACAATCCCATCTTTCGCTGTAGAGCAAAGTTGGGCGGACTTTCCAGCCCTTTTTTTTTGCTTGAACGCATTTGAGGATTGATACGAGCACGATGAGTTGGCAGCAAGCGCTGGAGCGCACCGTCACTGGTTTGGGCTACGACCTTGTGGACGTCGAGCGATCGGCGGGTGGTTTGCTGCGTGTCACCATCGACCGGATGGTGGGCCAAGTCTACGGCACCGGGCCGGGGGAGTTTGTCGTGGTCGAGGATTGCGAGATCGTCACCCGGCAGCTCCAGTATTTGCTAGAGGTCGAGGCGGTGGACTACGCCCGGCTGGAAGTCTCGTCGCCAGGGCTGGACCGGCCGCTTAAGAAGCTCGCCGATTGGCAGCGTTTTGTCGGCGCCGAGGTTGAAGTTACCTTGCGTGAGGCGTTTCAAAACCGCAAGAAGTGGCGGGGCGAGCTCAGCGCTGGCGACAGCGACGCCGCCTGGCGGCTGGTATTGCCGCTGGACAAGCCGGTGTCGCGCACCTCGGCCAAACGGGTGGCCAAGGCGCTGGCGGCAGGCCAGGCGGTGCAGGACGAATCAGCGCAAAAGACGCTGGATTTTTTGCTGGACGAGGTGCGCGAGGCGCGCCTGGTGCCAGTGGTTGACTTCAAGGGGCGTGGCAGGGCGGCATCCGGGCAGGGTCAGGAACAAGACCCGGATGACGAGCCAGCGCCCGTGACACAGAAGGTATTCGGAGGTCAGGACTGATGAACCGCGAAATGTTGATGCTGGTCGATGCCATCTCGCGCGAGAAGAGCGTGGACCGCGATGTGGTGTTTGGTGCGGTTGAATCTGCGCTGGCCCAAGCCACCAAGAAGCTGCATGGCGGCGAGGTGGAAATACGCGTCGCGGTGGACCGGGATACCGGCGACTACGAAACCTTCCGCCGCTGGCTGGTGGTGCCCGACGAGGCCGGCCTGCAAAACCCGGATGGCGAAGAGATGCTGTCCGATGCGCTGGACCGCATTGCCGACATCGAGGTCGGTGATTTTATCGAAGAGCCGGTGGCCTCGGTGCCGATCGGCCGCATCGGTGCGATGGCCGCCAAGCAGGTGATCCTGCAGAAAATCCGCGACGCCGAGCGCGAGACCCTGCTGAACGACTTTTTGTCGCGTGGCGACAAGGTGTTTGTCGGCACCGTCAAGCGGCTGGACAAGGGCGACATCATCGTCGAGAGCGGCCGGGTGGAAGGCCGCTTGAAGCGCAGCGAAATGATCCCGAAAGAAAACCTGCGCATTGGCGACCGGGTGCGGTCCTTCATCGCCGGCATCGACACCGCCGCACGTGGCCCGCAGATCATGTTGTCGCGCTCGGCGCCGGGCTTCATGATCGAGCTGTTTGCCCAAGAGGTGCCCGAGATGGAACAGGGCCTGCTGGAGATCAAGAGCTGTGCCCGCGATGCCGGCTCCCGCGCCAAGATCGCGGTGGTCTCGCACGACAAGCGGGTGGACCCGATCGGCACTTGCGTGGGGGTGCGCGGCTCGCGGGTCAATGGCGTCACCAATGAGCTGGCCGGTGAGCGGGTGGACATCGTGCTGTGGTCCGAAGACCCGGCGCAGTTTGTCATCGGCGCGCTGGCCCCGGCCAATGTGCAGTCGATCGTGGTGGACGAAGAAAAGCATGCGATGGACGTGGTGGTGGACGAGGAAAACCTCGCCATCGCGATCGGCCGCGGTGGCCAGAACGTGCGGCTGGCGTCCGAGATGACCGGCTGGCGCATCAACATCATGTCGGCCGAAGAGTCGCAGGCCAAACAGGCGGTGGAGAGTGATTCCAGCCGCAAGCTGTTTGTCGAAAAGCTCGATGTCGATGTGGAAGTGGCCGACATCCTGATCGCCGAGGGCTTTACCAGCCTCGAAGAGATCGCCTATGTGCCGCTGCAGGAGTTGCTGGAGATCGAATCCTTTGACGAGGACACGATCACCGAGCTGCGCAACCGGGCCAAGGACGCGCTGCTGACGATGGAAATCGCCCACGAAGAAAGCGTCGAGGAGGTCTCGCAGGATCTGCGTGATCTTGAGCTGGACGGCAAGGGCCTGAGCACCGAGCTGATCGGCAAGCTGGCCGATGGCGGTGTGCACAGCCGCGACGACCTGGCCGATCTGGCGGTGGATGAGTTGATCGAGATCACCGCGATTGACGAGGCCGCTGCCAAGGCATTGATCATGAAGGCGCGGGAGCATTGGTTCACGGCCTGATCGCCCTGTGCCGATTCCTCCCGCCACCCGCCCCCACGTACCGCGCTTTACAACCGCACCGCATTGAAGTTTCGCAAGGAAATCCACCCATGGCCGTGACGACCGTCGCCCAGTTCGCAGCCGAGCTCAACCGCCAGCCCGGGACGCTGCTTGAGCAGTTGCAATCTGCCGGTGTCGCGAAGCGCTCGCCTGACGATGCGCTGACCGAGACGGACAAAGAGCGTTTGCTGGAGTTTTTGCGCAATGCGCATGGCACCGGCAGCACCGAGCGCAAGAAGATCACGCTGACACGCAAGAGCACCAGCGAGATCAAGCAGGCCGATGCCTCGGGCAAGTCGCGCACGATTCCTGTGCAGACCAAAAAGACCCGCACTTTTGTCAAGCGCGACGATGCACCGGCCGGGGTGGAGGAGTTGAGTTCGGCCGTCGCCGAAGATGCCGAACTGCGCCGCCGCGAGGAAGAAGCCAACGCCCAGGCCGAGTTGCTGCGCCGCCAGGAAGAAGAACTGGCCGCGCAGGCCCTGGCCCGCGCCGAGCGCGAGCAAGCCCAGCGCGAAGCCGCTGAGGCCGCCGAGGCCGCTGCCCGCGCCGCCGCCGCCGAGGCCAAGGTCGCTGCTGAAGCCGCCGCTGCGCAGCAACAAGCCGCTGAAGCCGCTGCCAAGGCTGCTGCCGCCGCCGCGATCGTAAAGGCCTCCACGCCGGCGCCGCGTGCTGCCGGCAAAGCGGCAACACCACGCGCCGAGGCGCCTGCGCCGGTCGCCCAAACACCACCGCCGCCCGCGGCCCCGCCGGCGGCTGCGCCGGCCGTGGCCGAAGCGCCCAAATCCGGCATCCGCATCGTCAAAGCCGGTGATGCTGAAGCGGCCGAGAAGCTGGCGCTGGCAGCCGTGGCCAAGCGCCGCAAGGCGGCCGAGGACGAAGCCGCCGCGATCCGCGCCATGATGAGCGCGCCCAAGAAGGTGATGACGGCGGCCAAGAAGCCCGAAGAACCGCCCAAGCCGGTGGTAGGCAAAGAAGCCATCCTGGGCACCATCCACAAGCCCAAGGCGGTGCCGGGTGCACCGGGTGCCACGCCGGCTGCGGGTGCAGCCAAGCCAGGCGACAAAAAATCGGTCAAGAGCGAAAAGCTGTCGTCGAGCTGGGCCGACGACGCGGCCAAGAAGCGCGCCGCCGCCAGCAAGGGCCGCACCGATGGTGGTGGTGCCAACCGGCCAGGCTGGCGTGCACCACGCGGTGGCCGCCGGGGCGAGCGTGAGCAGGCCGGCCAGAGCAGCTTCCAGGCCCCCACCGAGCAGGTGATCCAGGAAGTGCATGTGCCCGAGACCATCAGCGTGGCCGACCTGGCGCACAAGATGAGCGTCAAGGCCGCCGAGGTGATCAAGCAGTTGATGAAGCTGGGCCAGATGGTCACGATCAACCAGCAGCTCGACCAAGAGACCGCGATGATCGTGGTCGAAGAGATGGGCCACAAGGCGCTGGCCGCTGCGCTGGACGATCCCGATGCCTTCCTGGAAGAAGAACACCAGGCGGCCGAGGGCGAGTTGCTGCCGCGTGCGCCGGTGGTCACGATCATGGGCCATGTGGACCACGGCAAGACCTCGCTGCTGGACTACATCCGCCGCACCCGTGTTGCAGCCGGCGAGGCCGGTGGCATCACCCAGCACATCGGCGCCTACCACGTCGAGACGCCGCGCGGCATGATCACCTTCCTGGACACCCCCGGCCACGCCGCGTTTACCGCGATGCGGGCGCGTGGCGCCACCGCCACCGACCTGGTGATCCTGGTGGTGGCGGCCGACGACGGTGTGATGCCGCAGACCAAGGAAGCGATCTCGCATGCCAAGGCGGCCAAGGTGCCGCTGGTGGTGGCGATGAACAAGATCGACAAGCCCGGTGCCAACCTGGAGCGCCTGAAGGGCGAGTTGGTGTCCGAAGCGGTGGTGCCGGAAGACTTTGGTGGCGACACGCCGTTTGTGCCGGTATCGGCCAAAACCGGCGAGGGCATCGACTCGCTGCTGGAGCAAGTGCTGCTGCAGGCCGAGGTGCTGGAGCTGAAAGCCTCGACCACGTCGCTGGCCAAGGGCCTGGTGATCGAGGCGCGGCTGGACAAGGGCCGTGGCCCGGTGGCCACGGTGCTGGTGCAGAGCGGCACGTTGAAGCGTGGTGATGTGGT
Organism: Betaproteobacteria bacterium; assembly: GCA_031411635.1. Taxonomy (GTDB): domain Bacteria; phylum Pseudomonadota; class Gammaproteobacteria; order Burkholderiales; family Burkholderiaceae_C; genus Pseudaquabacterium. The sequence continues at coordinate 425 of JANOBL010000327.1, read as the reverse complement.
GCTGGCCGGCAGCAGCTTTGGCCGGGTGCGCGCGATGCTGGACGAAGACGGCAAGGCCTGCGCCGAAGCCGGGCCGTCAATCCCGGTGGAGATCCAGGGCCTGACCGAAGTGCCACAAGCCGGTGACGAGTTCATGGTGCTGTCCGACGAGCGCCGGGCGCGTGAGATCGCCACCTTCCGCCAGGGCAAGTACCGCGAGGTCACGCTGAATCGCCGCCAGGCCGCCAAGCTGGACAACATCTTCGACAACATGGGCGAGGGCCAGGCCCAGACCCTGGCGCTGATCATCAAGGCCGATGTGCAGGGCTCGCAAGAGGCGCTGGCGCAATCGCTGGTCAAGCTCAGCACGGCCGAGGTCAAGGTGCAGGTGGTGCACGGCGCGGTGGGTGGCATCAGCGAGAGCGATGTCAACCTGGCGATTGCGT